>NZ_JAAHGU010000198.1:0-10811 GCF_010692685.1 Okeania sp. SIO2F5
TAAGAGGGAAGATTTGGGGAGAGATAATACAAAAAATTCAACACTCCTTCAACTGAATTTTCCTCAAAATTAATGCGCGAAAAGACTTGACTACCATAATTATATAGATCTCAAATGGGTTCTATAGGCTCAAAACTTTGACACTCCCTCAAAAAATATTTTCCCAAAGATTTTTTCACCGATGAGCAAGACACAGATTTGGGCACGGATGCACCGATGATGGAAATTTTGTCGGGGTAATGTCTCCCAACCCTCCTACTTATAGAAGTTAAAAGTCAGATTTTATAGGCTCAAAACTTTGGCGATCGCTCAAAAAATATTTTCCCAAAGATTTTTTCACCGATGAGCAAGACACAGATTTGGGCACGGATGCACCGATGATGGAAATTTTGTCGGGGTAATGTCTCCCAACCCTCCTACTTATAGAAGTTAAAAGTCAGATTTTATAGGCTCAAAACTTTGGCGATCGCTCAAAAAATATTTTCCCTTTGAACCTTTTTTTCCTTCTGCCTTCCTGACTTCAAAAAAATATAAGTATTCAACCGGACATAATATTAATATCAATTTTTGAAGTTCAAAAACCCAATATTTAAAGAACATGACAATTTTTTTTGATGCTAAAATTGAAATTATCGAACTTAATAAGTATCAAGAACGTCCAGGGTTTTCTGATAAGTATCATCTGGTCAAATTCTTGCTAAACTCAGATGGAATAAATTCCTTTGAAGTTAATATTTGGGTTCATTCTAATTATCCAGAGGCAGAAATTGTTAAAGTTGCTAAAACTTTTTTAAATCGTCGTTTACAAGATTTTGTGGAATTAACAAGTGAGGATATTTATGCACCAGATGAAGTTGATGCTTTGTGGCAGTCTTTCAACAATTAATAATTAATAATTGATTTACAGCACTTTTGAGGATAGTGAGGTACACTTATAGGACTATTCTTATATTTCCTATGCCCTGTTCCTTGTTCCCTGTTCCCTGTTCCCTATTCCCTATTCCCTAATTAATAAAGGAAAAAAATTATGTCTATATTACCAACACAAACAAACATTGAATCAGCCCCCAAAAGTTTCAAAAAGCAACCAGAAGATTTTGAATTTGTAGAACCAGATATTAGTGATGTTATTACTGAGGATGATACTCCTGTGGATAATTTAATTACTGAGAAACAACAAAGACTATTAACTACTACTTTATATAGTTCTTTTTCAACAGACTTACCATTTTTAGCAACTGCCAATGTCGGGCTTTTTTACGGCAATAAAATACCACCTCTCGTACCAGACATTCTCCTTAGTTTACGAGTCAAAGTACCGGAAGATTGGAGTCAAAAACAGAATCGTTCTTATTTTGTATTTTCTTTTGGTAAACCTCCAGAAGTAGCCATCGAAATTGTATCGAATAAAATCGGTAATGAGTTAGATAGTAAATTACAAGATTATGCTTTTGCTGCGGTTGGTTATTATGTCGTTTTTGACCCACTAAAACAACTTGGAGAAAGGATTTTACGAGTATATGAATTACGAGGTAATAGTTATGTAGAGCTAGGAAATTTCTATTTGTCTCAAGTGGGATTGGGTTTAACAATTTGGCATGGTATTTTTGAAGGAAAAGAATATGATTGGTTGCGCTGGTGTGATGATTCGGGGAATATTTTGTTAACTGGAGATGAACGAGCAGAACAGGAAAAACAACGTGCTGAACAAGAAAAACAACGTGCTGAACAGGAAAAACAACGTGCTGAACAGGAAAAACAACGTGCCGAACAGGAGAAACAACGAGCTGACCGACTAGCAGAAATTCTCAGGGAAAGAGGTATTAACCCTGATGAAATTTTGTAATTAAAAAATGTAGTGGGCGATCGCCTACTACTGACATTTTTTTAGGAGAGAGAAAATAGTTTTTTTATCAGTCAATATAAATAGTCTTAAACTAAATTTTTTAGGCTGAAAGTTCTCTCCCTATCTTCTAACTTTTAACTGAAAAATCACCTGAAAAACTGGAAAAATATTGTAAATATGCACGAATTAGGAATCACTCAAAATATTGTTGCCATAGTTGCTGAAAATGCTAAAGATAAATCAGTCAAAAGAGTCACCTTAGAGATAGGTGAACTTTCTGCTATTATGCCCGATGCTATTGAATTTTGTTTTGATGTTTGTAGTAAAGGCACTGTTTTAGAAGGAGCCACTTTAGAAATTATCAAAATTCCCGGTTTAGGAAAATGTCGTCAATGTGCGACAGAAATTCCCCTAGAGAAACCATTCGGAATTTGTCATGTTTGCAACAGTGTTGAACTTGATATTATTCAAGGTCAAGAACTTAAAATTAAGGAAATGGAAGTAGAAGAATTATGTGTGTAATATTGAGGGGAAAAAAGTAATATTATATTTGGAAGCTCAGAAAAATAACTGTCAAATATTATGCAATGAAAGCTAGTGAATTATTGAGGCGATATATAGAAGGTGAAAGAAACTTCCAAGGGGTAAAACTCAGGGGTGAATCTCTCAGAGGACAAAACCTTTCGGGAGCAGATTTTAGTGGTGCGGATATTCGAGGAGCAGACTTTACAAATGCTAATCTTAAAGGTGCAAAGTTTTGTAGAGTTAAAACTGGATTACAACAACCGCGATTTACTATTTACGCTGGGGTAGTCATTATCCTGCTGGTTTTAGCAGCACTGTCTAGTTCTTTAAGAGTTGTTTTAGGTGTAATTACTATATTATCAATAGCCATTGTTTTTATTGCTCATAGTCGAACATCAACAATTAGAGAATTGGTTGCCACTATTAATACAGTTATAGGGATAGGAAGTGCTGTTTCCTTTTTTTTTATCTTGTTATTTTGCATATTTATTACAGGTTCTATTTCTAGGGTCATAGTTACAACTGGTTTATTACCCTTACTTTTGGTATTAATCGTTGGTAGTCTCATATCCATTAGAGGATCTAGAGCAGGAGTTGTATCTGCAGCAATAGCTCAAGTCAAACATGGCTTAATTCCTGTTATTTTAGCAATAAGCAATGAATTGATAAAAATGACGGTTATTAATTTGGGTGGCACAAGCTTCAGAAAAGCTGACTTAACTGATGTAGACTTTTCTCAAGCTACCATACAATATACTAACTTTGGCTATGCTGTTCTCCGTAATGTATTTTGGAGAGATGTGAGAAAATTTGATCAGCTTCGTGTTGGAGAAAGCTATTTAGCAAATCCAAAAATTTCTCAATTAATTGTTACTGGGAAAATTCAAAACCAAAACTTTGACTACCAAAATTTACGCGGTGTTAATTTACGAGCTGCAGACCTCCAAGACGCAAGCTTGATCGGAGCAAATCTTAAGCAGGCAAACCTCCAGAATGCCGACTTATCAAGAGCAAAGTTAGTACAAACCCAATTAGATGAAGCAAACCTAACAGGAGCAATGCTCACCGGAGCCACCATAGAAGATTGGGGCGTCACTAGACATACAAAATTACATGGAGTCAGATGTCGTTACATCTTCATGCGCTTACCTACAAAAGACGACCCCAACCCTCGCCGGAAACCCGATAACTGGCAAGAAGAATTTGAGGATGGAGACTTTGCCGATTTTATCCAGCCAATAGTTGATACCCTCGACCTTTACCACAACCAAGGAGTCGATCCTCGCGCTATTGCCATTTCATTGAAGCGGTTAGCCGAAAATCATCCAGATGCAGAGCTAGAAATTGTAGGGATGGAGAAGCGGGGAGGAGATAATCTTCTACTTCGTCTGGCAACTGCTCTTGGGGCTAATCTTTCCCAGTTGAGCGCTGAATATTTTCAGACTTATAACGAAATAAAATCCTTAGCTGAGAAAGAAGTAAAGGCACTTTTAGCAGAAAAAGATAATAGGATTTATAATTTAGAGAATATGATAGTAACGGCGTTACAGCGTCCTAGTTTTTATACACAAACTTATCAAAATAAAGGAGATACTTTTATGGCTGATGCCCCCAAGAAATATACTAAAAATGAATTCAGTGGGAGTTTTACTGGAGTATTTATCAGCATTGACAAATCTCAAGGTAACCGAGTAGGCGGATCAATTTATGCCAACCATGTAGGCGGAATAATTAACAATTATCCTCCCGAACAAAAGCAAAACCTAGCAGATGCAGCAGCAGAAATTCAACAGCTTTTACAACAACTCGAACAAAATTATCCCAATGCAACAGAAGTTGAAAAACAGAGTGCTTTAGCTATAACTTTACAACAAGAAATTAAGCAAAATCCAACATTAAAAGCTAGATTAATTAACGCTCTCAAAGAAGGAGGAATTGAAGCATTGAAAGTATTATTTGGTCCGATTGGAATTCCCATTGAAATGGTCAAAGGTTGGATTGAGGCAGAAGTTTCATAGTTTATCCAAAAGGTAGGTGGTGGTTACATATTCATACACCGAATGTTAATGGAACATTTTGCTCAAATGACCGATAAATAACAAAACAAACATTAACTACATACTAAAATATTTCTACTGCCACTAAACTATAAATATTGTGAAAACAGACAGTATTTTCTATCAAATATTTCTCAACTTTCCGAGAATTTTTTTTGAACTAATTAACCAACCCAATACCAATACTCAAACTTATGAATTTACTTCCCGTGAAGTCAAACAATTATCTTTTCGTTTAGATGGTTTATTCCTACCAACAGACAATAACCCTAATAAACCTTTTTACCGAAAAATGATCTCCAAAGCCTCCCCTTTTAAGGAAATGAAAAAAATCATTCAATTCAGTATTTCATACCTCCGACTAAAGTCCGAGGTACTGATAACTGATAACTGATAACTGATAACTGAAATGACCTTGTTGAAGTCCAATTTAAACCTGATGATAATCTCTATTATCGTCTATTTGCCGAATTATTTCTCTTTTTCTGACAATATCAACCCCCCAATCCTTGGCAAGTAGTTGTTATTTATCCCCGTCGTAATATCGAAAGGGAACAAAATCAACACTTTGGCAATATTTTAGCCTCAAATAAAGTCCAACGGATTTATTTAGACGAATTGGAAAAAACTGTAAGTCGTTCATTAGGGGTTGGAGTTGTTAAACTGGTAATTGAGCCATAAATTTAAGCGATTAATTTGGCTAAATCTTTAATTTCTCAAACCAAAGAGGAAATTATTGAGCCAAAAATTCAACAAGATTTAATTGACCTGATTGAAACAATTATTGTTTATAAGTTACCCCAAAAAACCAGAAAGGAGATTGAAGCAATGTTAGGTTTAAGTGAATTGAAAAAAACTAAAGTTTATCAAGAAGCTTTTGCTGAAGGTAAAGATGAAGGTAAAGATGAAGGTGAAGCTGAAGGCAAAGAAAAAGCCAACTTAAAATCTGTATCTAATATGATTCGTTTAGGTTTAACTTTAGAGACTATTGCTGAATATTTAGATTTGCCTTTAGAGGAAGTTCAAAGATTAGCAAAACTGACTGAAAACAGGAATTAAATTTATGTTTACTTTAAGTGAATTGAAAAAAACTAAAGTTTATCAAGAGGCTTTTGCTGAAGGTAAAGATGAAGGTGAAGCTGAAGGCAAAGAAAAAGTCAACTTAAAATCTGTATCTAATATGATTCGTTTAGGTTTAACTTTAGAGACTATTGCTGAATATTTAGATTTGCCTTTAGAGGAAGTTCAAAGATTAGCAAAATTGACTGAAAATAGAGATTAAATTTTTTTCAATTTAATTAAGTAGGTAGACGCGAATAAACTTCACTATATAACCAAATTTTGGTGCAGTCTCAACCCTTGAGATTGCTTCCTTCCAATTCGTTACAGTCGCAATGACACGTACTTGTAAATTTTCCCACTTACCAAAAAATGAGGTCTAAAGCCTCCCCTTTTAAGAGGATGAAAAAAATGTTTAATATCAAATCCGCATAGAATAAAAGGTGTTAACTATATATATACACCTTTTTTTTAACCCGGATTTGGTATAACTCAGTATTTCAAGCCTCCGAGTTAAGTCGGAGGTACTGATAACTGATAACTGAAATGACCTACTTATAATCAAATCTCAAAAACAAAAAATCAAAGAAATGGAGAAAGAAAAATTATGTGTGTAACTTGTGGTTGTTCCGGTAATAATGAAATTACTATTACTAATTCTCAAACAGGAGAAAAAATGACAGTAGATAAGCATCATTCCCATACTCATACTCTCCCAGATGGAACTATTATTACTCATACTCATTCTGATAATTATACTCCTGAACATAATCATCAGGAAACGGCAGAAGTTCATGCTAAAATGCACCAAACTACTATTAGTTTAGAACAGAAAATTTTACAGAAAAATGACCTGATAGCTGCCCAAAACCGAGGCTGGTTTAAAGGTCGAAATATTCTGGCTTTAAATTTAGTTAGTTCTCCTGGTTCTGGCAAAACAACTTTATTAACTCGAACTATTAATGATTTAAAATCTGAATTGACTTTTAGTGTTATAGAAGGAGACCAAGAAACTATTAATGATGCAGAAAAAATTCGCCAAACTGGTTGTAAAGTAGTGCAAATTAATACTGGTAAAGGCTGTCACTTGGAAGCGGCAATGGTAGAAAAAGGTTATACAGAATTAAACCCTCCTTTAGATTCAATTTTGATGATTGAAAATGTGGGGAATTTAGTTTGCCCTGCTCTATTTGATTTAGGAGAAAATTGTAAGGTAGCAATTCTATCAGTTACCGAAGGAGAAGATAAACCGATTAAATATCCCTATATGTTTCGAGAAAGTCAGGTAATGATTTTGACGAAAATTGATTTATTACCTTATGTACAATTTGACGTTAATCGTTGTATTGAATATGCAAAACAGGTAAATCCTAATATTAAGATTTTCCAGGTTTCTGCCACAAGTGGGGAAGGTTTAAATGATTGGTATGAGTGGTTGAAAAATCAAATTATTTCTTAGAGAAAATAAGGAAAGGAAACAGAGGAGAAAGAAGACGAAGACTCGCTCGCCAGAGTTATGAATCGCTGTATTTCTTGCTCCTCTCAGGCTTTTGGTGTAAATTTTATAAAATTGTACTTAAAAAAGATAACTATTTCATCCATTTGTCTATAAATATTAACAAGGTATTACGCTAAAATAACACCCATAATTGGGTTAAGCTGTTTCGACTTTCTCAATCAATCTCAGAACTCTTGTACAATAGATGAATAAAACATCAATCACATAACTATAACGTTAGGGTTTTTTGATTTGTCTATTCCTGGAAGGAGGCGATCGCTCTTTTAACTCGATAATCAAATAACTATAACGTTGGGGTTTTTTGATTTGTCTATTCCTAGAAGGAGGCGATCGCTCTTCTCACTCCATCTCAAAACTCTTGTACAACAGATGAATAAAACATCAATTCAATAACTATAACGTTAGGGTTTTTTGTTTGTAGTAGGGCCATTATTAGTGAGAATAATTAACAGAAAATCTAAGATTCAATTTTCGGCGTTGCTGAGTGGTAATGATTTTTAGATTAAGTATTAACGCAAAACATAAGTTTTTCAATTTTACCTTCAGCTACTTACCATTACATTTCAGCAACGCCCAATTTTCTAGAGAAAACCCGAACTATAATAACTACATCTGCTTTGTTGTTACCTCGGGAAAATTTCCAGTAATATCATGTCCGGATAAGGGGTGCATCTCAATGCAAGAATAAAGCCAAAAATTTATCGCTCTTAGGCAATAGCTCCGAAAGGCAACAGGTAACAGGGAATAGGGAATAGGGAATATATAGGAAAAAAGTATTTTTGCTTGCTATGAGATGCACCCCGGATAAGAGCGTGATCAAAAAAACTTTCTCCTTTTCCTCCTCTTCTTCTTTCTTCTTGCTTCTTTCTTCCCTCCTGACTCGGTCCTCCTGACTCCTCAAATGATAACTGTTTTATTGCCCAGGTGTAATTAATTCAACCATTATATCAGGAGTTAAACGATAGGGATTTTCCCAAAGAATAGCTAAATGAAAACCTAAATGCTCCTCGGTTTGAGCATCAGCTTTTTCTCGAATTTGTCTAATTGATTCACATAAATAACACAATGGTTAAAAAGTTAATATCTCATCAATCAAATTTACTTTTTCCCAACGCTCAATATCAGTTCTTGTCCAAATAACAACAGGGGTTGTAGCTGACAAAATTGCTCTAAACAAATCCTTTCCTGATAGATTGAGGATGAGCGCGAGTAACTTTCAATCCTAAGAAGGAAAAAATCTTAGACTCCGAAACTAAGAAACTATACACCAGGCAAATAAACCACACGGAAACCTCTGTTATTGTTGCAGAAGTCGGCATCCCCCCAGAGACGGAAGGCACTCCGACAATTCCCAGGTTCATCTTCCCAATACCCACCACGCAGTACTCGTATCTTACTATCTCCTCCAGTTTCCCAAGCACTACCATCATTAGGGGCACCTTCATAATTATCGTGTCTAATATCCTGACACCATTCCCACACATTCCCGTGCATATCATATAAACCAAAAGCATTAGGAGGAAAAGTTCCCACATCAGTTGTCTCCCCTCGATATTCACCTTTAGGGGCATCGCCATAAGTATAGTTACCATTATAGTTAACTAAATCGGTCGTTATAGTTTCCCCAAAATAAAAGGGTGTGGTTGTACCAGCGCGACAAGCATATTCCCACTGACTCTCACTGGGTAGTTTGTAGGTTTTCCCAATTTTTTTGGATAACTTTTGACAAAATTTTGTAGCGTTGTGCCATGTTACAGTTTCGACTGGGCGCTTTCCTCCTTTAAAGTGAGAGGGGTTTTCACCCATAATGGCTTGATATTGGTCTTGAGTAATAGGATATTTACTAATATAAAAAGGTTGGATAGTAACTTCATGTTGGGGAGTTTCAGGACTATCTGTTTCTACTTCATTTTCTGCCGAACCCATAACAAAACTACCGCCAGGAATAGAAACCATTTCTAAAGTTACACCTTTACCCAAATCTTCAGTAAAAAATACTGCTTCATGGGAACTACGATTAATTTCTTCACCTTTGCTATTTACCGTTATTACATCAAATGGTTTTGGTGCAATTGGTTTCAACACTAACTTCACCTTTAAATTTGCATCTGGTTTTCCTTTAGTAATATAAAGATTACCTTCCCCCTCGAAATTAAAACCTACTTCCACTTCAGCTTGTTCAATTTCCATCTCTTTATTAATTTCTTGCCAAGCTTCAGCAATAGGACGACTAATACTAACTAATATAGGTTTAACTTGTGCAAAACTAGATTTAACATCTTTAACAACATTAGTAGAAATCGGCTTTGCTTCATTATCTGGAACTTCAGCTTCAACCAAAATCCCATCTTCCAGTTTAATTAGTCTGGTGGCCATGTATGTTGATTCCTGAATTTAACTGCTACTCTATTCAAGCACATCACAGTAATTTGTTTTCTGAATTTAGAATAACTCATCAAACAAGCATTTTAATTTTTAGGAAAAGGCGAATATCGCATTTATAAATCTAAAATAGATGAAGCAGAGAAGTTTTGCTAGGGGATATCAGAATTTAGGAACAAAAAAGGCTGTAGTAATACCAATAATTCTTGTTGTTTATGAGTAGATGATTATAAGTCTATTCTCAAGTTGGATTCATTTTGGCGATCGCATACATAAATGATTTTGATAATTTTACCTTATTTTCTATTTTGGAGATATCTAATGTTGCGTTCTTTCTTGTAAGAACATTCAATAAATTGTTCTGAAGTTTCTATTGAAATGAACTTTACACATTGATCGATAAAATTACTGAAGTCACATCCCCCTGAAAGCATATCACAAATTACGTTGTCATCTTTAAAGGTTTTAGAGAAGATTTCGCTAAACCTTAATTATTCGGTAATAAAGGAATTATACTTTTTGACGTAAAAGCCTCTTTCTGTCTATCTTCTAGGCTATTTTATGCTGCTGTTTTGTGTAAGTCCCGCTAACTATTTGTAGTAAAAATTTATCAGATTGGTATAACTTTATCAATATTGCCCAAGTTACATTAAATGTGGCTGAATTCAGCATCTAACTAAGGAGACTGTTGCATGAGAGATACATTACGATTTGGTATTGTGGGAACGGGATTTATTGCCAGGGTGATTGCCCAAGGATTAGTCGATGCCAAAAATTGTGCTTTAGTCGGAGTGGCTAGTCGTTGCATCTCGCGGGCACAGAGTTTGGCCAGCAATTCGGAGATGTTAAAGGGTTTGACAGTTGGCAAGATTTAATCGCTTGGTCTGGAGTGGATGCAATTTATATTGCGACTCCTACTGCCTTAAAAGAAGAAATTGCTGTGGTAGCTGCGCAACAGAAAAAGCACGTTTTAGTGGATAAACCCTTTGCGACCTTAGAGTCTTTGCAAAAGATTACCGTAGCCTGTAGAGAAAATCAAGTCTTGTTTATGGATGCAACCCATTTTGTCCATCATCCCAGGACTGCAGCTATTAAGCAAACTATGGAGGAAACCATTGGTCAGGTGCAAGCGATGCGAAGTGCCTTCTATTTTCCCCTTAGCGATCGCAGTAATATTCGTTTCAATCCCGAATTGGAACCAAAAGGAGCTTTAGGGGACTTAGGTTGGTATAATATGCGGGCAACAGTTGAATTTTTAGCTCCTAACATTAATTTGAGCCAAATTTCAGTCATATCATGTCCGGTAGCATCGTTTGTGTATAATAGAGGAGGAAGAAAAATAATTGCCCGGAGCGATATTGCTACGCAACGCTACCGCGATCGCTACTCTTCAAGCACTTGACAAATCATCAGTAGGCCACCA
>NZ_JAAHGU010000199.1:0-10708 GCF_010692685.1 Okeania sp. SIO2F5
TTTAAAGTGCGCAGTTTTTTGTCAACTTCAACTGGTTCTTTCTGGATTTTTTTCTCCTTGTTTTTCAAATCCGATACAGATGCGTAGTTGAAAGTCAACTATTAACCATCTCTGTTGAATCCCCCCGTAGGTTTTTGAGAGTTCTTGATAGCTATATCCTTAATTGATTGATGCTCTTGACAGGAGTTTAATTCCTCCTGTGTTTTCCGCTGCTAACAGAACTTCCTAGTTCACCAGGAATACTCATTTCACATACTTTTTTATGTTCTATCAATTAATTTGTTAGCTAAAATTCTGATGATGATTTATGTATTCTTTTGTACTATGATTAAAGTGCAAAATGTAGTATAGCAATGATCTAAGTGAGTAAACTAGCATTATAGTGATCAACAAAATACCAAATTGCACCAATATGATTGTCGAGAGATTTTGAGAATGATCAAGTTTTACTTACTCAGCTGGAAACTCTTTGACGTCAAGTATGATTGAATCGTTCAATATAACTTGTATCACCAGTTTCTTGGCCAACCCCACGGTGACGCTTACTGGGTAATACTTGTGAGTAAGCTGGCCCAAAATCGGTGTCACAAATAGCCCATTGACGGTAAACTGGAGCAAGTGAATGCCACAATTGCTTTGCTGATTGGCTAGTGCGATCACCAATATATAATCCCATAATTTCTCCTGTTCTGGCCTCAATCGCAAGCCAAATCCATTGTTTTTTTGCTTTTGACCCTACATCTGACCACATTTGATCCATCTGGACAATTAATCGACCTGGTTTTTTTTAGTCACCTCAACTTGTTTGGGAACCTGGTAGTATTTCTGATTGACATAGTATTGAAGCCAAGGTGACGAAACTCCAGTTACGCGAGCGATGGCAGCCAGCGACATCCTTTCCAGTAGAAGTTGATTGATGAATTCACCTGTTGAGTGATTAATGGGTTGTCGGGTTGGGCTTTCAACAAATTGTCGCCCACAATTGTTGCATTTGAATCTTTGTTTCCCGTAGTGAGTATGTCCATTTTTTACAAATTTTTGGGAGTTACATTGAGGGCAAGGCATATTTCAATCTGGATGCAACAAAGCCGATTATATCATTACTATGCACCACTACCCAATATTTTATTTTTCAATAGATTTACCGCTCTAAAATAATAAGGGTCTGATATTGTAGCGATCACGCCTGGTTGCCGATATAAGCGCCGTTTTTGAGAATCTGTCAAATTTATACTTACGTCAGGAGTAACACCTTTTTTACTAATATCAGTTCCTTTAGGAGTGTAATAGTGAGCAATAGTTACTGCTAAACCCGAACCATCTGATAAAGAATGCACCGACTGTACTAAAGCTTTACCAAAAGTTTGATCTCCCATAATAACAGCACGACCATTATCTTTAAGTGCCCCTGCTAGAATTTCACTAGCACTAGCTGAGTCACCATCTACCAAAACGACTATTGGTTTATCAGTTAAAGCTGAACGGTTTGCCCGCAATTCTTGCTTTTCTCCATTACGGTTAACTGTGCTAACAATAGCACCTTGATCCATTAACATCCGAGCAATATCTATACTAATGCGCAATAAACCGCCTGGGTTGCCCCGCAAATCTAAAACATAACCATCAGCATTTTGATTATCCAGATTTTCGATCGCTTTCTGCATTTGTTCTCCAGCGTGGGCACTAAATTCTTGTAAATGAATATAGCCAATACGTTTATTCCCTTCACGCTTAAGCTCGTAACGAACTGCTTGTAATTCTATTCTCGCCCTGGTTAAAGTTACATCAAATTCTGTTTCTCCAGAACGCATGACTTGCAGTACAACATCTGTACCCACATCACCTCGAATTAGTTTTGCTGCTGCTGATACACTCAAACTAGCAGTAGGTTTGCCGTCAATTTCCAGGATTTGATCTCCTGGTAATAAACCTGCTTTCATAGCTGGAGAATTTTCTACAACGTTCACTACCGTAATTACTTTGGTCAGCTCATCCTCCTTTAGCTGCATTCCCACTCCAGACATTTCCCCTGATGTTTGATTAGTCAAAGTTTTGAACTGCTGCGGGTCTAGAAAACGAGTATATGGGTCATTAAGTTGATCTAATGCTTGACGTAATGCTTCATAAGCTTGTTCGCTAGAAGTATAGTTTTTCTCTAACAAAGTTTGCCTAGTCGCTTGCCAATCTGTCTGATTAAAACTACCATCAACATAGTCTCGATTGACAATTTGCCATGCTTCATCCAGAACTGCTTTCGGGCTATTTTCTAAATTTGCCTCAGCAGGCTTACTCAGGGTAGGGGCCAATAAAGATAAAGCTGTGGTTGTAGCGATCGCTCCACTGTACAAAATGGCTTGAAGGATGGAGTTGCGTTTTGAGGCTGAGTTCATTGAATTTTTTTAGTAGTTGGACATTTCTTGATATTGACATTCCCACTAATTTATGATATATGGGATAGTATTTTTTTGAAAGAAGTCTAATATACTACAATATTAGCTGAATATATTTATTATTGTATCTATAGTGACAAGGGAATTTATTGTCTAGTCAAATTTTACCGTTACGACTATTGTCTCTAACTCTATATTTGAGAAGAGTTAAGTAATTAAAATAAATTAACTGATAATCCTCTTACCGAAAAATTGTGGTTTAAAGCTTCCCCTTTTAAGGGGATAATAAAGAAAAATTTTCATGATTAGTCAATCCTATCCGTTTTAAAGGAGAGGTAACTATTAATTATTAATTGTTGAAAGTACTTTTTAGGATGAATAAGTACAGTTTAACTTGAAGTAAAGAAGGAAGAGGGAAAAAAGATGATTAATTTTCCTGCTTTTTTATTCCTATTCTATGTTGCTAAAAGCCGGATCGACTTGTAACTAAATTAAGTCGAAAACTACTGTAATTTTTGATCTCTCGCTCGTTAGTTTTCTTTACATAAAAATTTAAGACATGATGGAAACAAAAGCCAAAACCTCAAATTGGCTAGGTTCATTCGTAAATCTAGCCGTTTTCATAACAGCTTTAGGAAGTATAATAACTTTACAAGTATTCTGGCCTTCAGAAAATTCTCCCTTAAAAGAGAAAATCGTTTTAGATTTGGCAGAAGCAGTAGAAGCTGAAGAAAAAGAAGCTCTACAGCTAAAATTATTGAAGGCATCTCCAACTTTTGGATTTGATAATTTGATTGCAGATTGGGTGTTTCTCCAATTTTTGCAATATTTCGGGGACGACACTGCCAGAAATCAAACAGGTTATTCTCTTAGTGAAGATTACTTTGATATCATCACCCGCTTAGATCCAAGATGGGTTGATACATATCTATTTGTGTCTAACTCTTTATCTATATATGAAGGTAAACCAGAAGTCGCGGTAGAATATATGACTCGTGGTACCGATGTACTTTCTTCAGAAATAGATCCGAAAGCTTGGCAAGTATGGAGATGGAAAGGTATAGATCAATTACTGTTAGTAGGTGATATTCCTGGAGCAATTGATTCTCATGAAATGGCAGCTGAATGGGCTGAAAATACATCATATCAAAGCTTAACATCTCTGTTTAGACAAACAGCAGAATTTCTGAAGCGAGACCCCGATAGTAAATTAATCAAGTTTAATGCTTGGTTGTGGGTATACGGTCAAACAAGAGACCAAAGAGTACGCGATCGCGCTCAACAAGAAATTCTCAAGCTTGGAGGGAAAGTAGAAATCGATCAAAATGGAGAAATGCGTTTTGTCTTACCAGAATCTTCTGAATAACTGTGGTGATTAATAGACATAGGTGCGAAAATAATGTAGGGAGTTCCCTAAGAATTTCACTATTGTATTGTAAGAGAAAGTTTTTCAATCAGATTCCATGAGGACTTAAAATTATATGAAATATAAAAAATTGTGCAAATATTCGAATCTCCCCATCTCCCCATCTATTTTTAAATAGAACCCATTTGGGATCTATAATAATACAAATACAGTCCACCCTTAGCCATAAGATAGACACTAAAAATGGTTCTACAAATAAAATCCACTAAACCAGAACCAACAGTAACTTGGAAAGCACTACCAGCAGACTTTACCTTACCAGACGACCCAGTGGAAAATATTCAACAACCTATCCTTGCTGCTGCTCTGACTGATGCTTTGGGAGCTGCATTGCTCATTCAACCTCAAATGCTCATTGGTTCAAATTTCGGATTAGTAGCCACTGTCAACAAAAAAATAGTTGTCAAGGCTCCCGATTGGTTTTATGTCCCCCAAGTACAACCAGTGGCAGAGGGGTTAATTCGCCGTAGTTACACTCCCCATCTAGAAGGCGCTCCTGTAGCTGTAGTCATGGAGTTCCTCTCAGAAACAGAATGTGGGGAACTATCAGTGCGTTCGACTCCACCATACGGCAAACTTTACTTTTATGAACATATCCTCAAAGTACCAACCTATGTAACTTATGACCCCTACGAAGGGAATTTAGAGGTGCGCAGTTTGCAGGATGGAAAGTATTGCTTCGAGTCAGCTAATGAGAATGGACATTTTTGGATACCGGAATTAGACTTGTTCTTGGGAATTTGGCCAGGGGAAAGACTAGGGCAAAATATTAGCTGGCTTAGATGGTGGGATAAGTCCGAAAATTTGTTGTTGTGGAGTAGCGAACAAGCCGAACAGGAAAAGCAACGGGCCGAAAAATTAGCTGCTAAATTACGCGATTTGGGTGTCGATCCAGATTCGCTCTGATATAGGAAATTATATCTGATTCATCAATAGTTATAGCGTTATGGGACGGAAGTGAGGGAATGGGGAAGTGGGGGAAGTGGGAGAGTAGGGGAATAGGGAGCATTTTTCTACCTTTTTTCCCTATTCTATTTCTGAATTTCCTGACTTCTATGCCAAAAGCACATACCATCTACAAGGATATCAAATGGGTTCTATAAAAAATAGGAAACAGGAGGAGCAGTGGGCAGATTAGAGGTAAGCTCAAATAACCCGCTATAATTTCTATGACAGGAAATCCAAACATTCGTGGCAATCAGAAAATCAGGAAAATATTGCTGTTTTTGCTTTTTTCTATACTTTCTAGTCTATTAGTGTGGTTGGTGGGAAGTACTATTTCACTCCAGTCTGCAGCAAAATCTCCTGTGGATACTTATTTAGTTTTAGGTGGGAGTATTAAACGGGAAATTTATATTGCTCAAGTGGCTAAACAATATCCTCAGACCCCAATATTAATTTCTGCTGGATCTAAAGACCCTTGTCTTGTGGGATTATTTCAACGGGAAAATGCTCCTGTAGAGAAGGTTTGGTTAGAACATTGCGCTAAATCTACTTTTGGTAACTTCTATTTTACTTTGCCAATTCTCAAGAAATGGGGAGTGGAGCATATTAAACTGGTAACATCTCCTACTCATTTACCCAGAGCTAAATGGTTAGCACAGATTATTTTGGGTGCTAATGGAATATGGGTAGAAACTGATATTGTTGAGGAAATAGGGGTGCCTGGTAATAGAGAATCTCATCTCAAGACTGGTTTAGATGTAATTCGTAGTTTATTTTGGGCTGTGGGAAGTAAGATAATAGAACCAAAATGTGCTGATGTGCTAAAATTGACACAGGTGAATATGACGCAATGGTGCAAGGATGGTTTTCGCTGCGAGCATCAAGCAAAATTGAAGTCTGAGTCAATTTGTAGGAAATAGCTTTACATCATGTTCGTTTGAATACTTATAAATAACGATTGAGGAGTCAGGAGTCAGGAGTCAGGAGTCAGGAGGGAAGAAGAAGGAAGAAGAAGGAAAAATCTTGTGCTTTACCTAATAATAATAGGACTTACGCAGATACGCTATATATAGCAGTCGAAACTATTGTCCAATAGTTAATTGAATCTATACATAGTGCCTTTGCGTAAGTCCTGAATAATTAAGATTTAAGGTTTCAGCCTGATTAGGTTGAAAAAAAGTGCCAGCTTTTCGGTCAGTAAAGCTGAAAAAACTAGCATTTTGTGCAAGAGTTGGGGAGAACAATCTTGGGACAAAACTTAGCTCCTACCTCCTCGCTCCCAAGCCATTTCTCCTGTCTCCTGTCTCCTACTAAAAGACTTTTTCAGCAAACCCTAATTATCAATTGTTGAATATTTTTCCTCTTCCTTTTCTAATACAGTTATCGCAGTGACCGCAACGCATATTCTGAGCTTCTTTAGAAAAGCCAAATGCTTGTAGTAAAAACTGCCATTGACATTTGCTAGTGGTGAAATATCTATTTGTTTCCTGAATACCGGAATTGTAATCTAAGGATAATATTTTGCCAGTACCAGACTTATTCATAATATAGTTAAAGGGATCGCGCCATCTCAGTTTTCCGGAAGAGTGCAAGATAGATAGGGCGATCGCTGCATCAGGAAATTCATCGGTTACAGTATCAATATTTCCTGTAGTTGGCAGTTGTTTGATTAATTTTTGGGCTGTTTGATGTTGCGATCGCAACTTATCCACTAGAAATTTTTGTCTTTGCTTATCCTCTGGGTCTAACCAACCAGTAGGTTCGCTGACTAATGTTAAAGCTTCCGCAGGTTTCCCATCTCTACCACCTCTACCGACTTCTTGAATATATTCAGACAAAAGTGATGGTGCTTGAAAATGTATTACCCACCGTACATCTGGTTTATTTATTCCCATACCAAAGGCAGATGTACAGACCACAAAGTTTATTTCTCCACCTATCCAAGCTTCCTCAATATTTCTTCTTTCTTCAGCACTTAAACCTGCGTGATCAGCTGTAGTTTGATAATCTTTTTGTCGTAATATTTATGCTAAGTTTTCACTGTCTTTTCTCGTTCTAACGTAAATTAAACCTGCCTGTTTTTCTCTAGTTTTGATCAACTTAAATAACTGTTGACGGCGACTTCTGGGAGTACAAATTTTTTGAATTTTTAAATATAAATTATTTCGGTAGGGGCTAAGTAAAAATGGTTGTGGGTTTTGCAGTTGTAAAGTTTTTTTAATAATATTTTGGGCTTGGGGATCGGCAGTGGCGGTAAAGGCAGCAATAGCAATCTTAGTACTTGGAGTTTTAGATTTAATTAGTGCTGAACGTACTGCTCCTAAACGGCGATAAGCAGGACGAAAAGTTTCTCCCCACTGTACTAGACAATGAGCTTCATCTAATATTAAACCGTTGATTTTTATCTGGGGTTGGCAGAGTAAGTTCCAAACTTTTTTATTAAATAATGTTTCTGGGGAAAGATAGAGTAATCTTAGTTTATTTTGTTGTAATTCTTGGAGGGTTTTTTGTTTTTGGGTATTGGGAATTTGACTATCGAGAAGAGAGGCAGGTAGTGAGCGATCGCGCAATTCTTGAACTTGATTTTCCATCAGTGCAACTAAGGGAGATATTACTAAAGTTAAGCCTGTTTTTCGTAGAGCTGGTAGTTGAAAACAGATTGATTTTCCCCCTCCAGTTGGCATGATTATTAAGGCATCTTTTCCTTCTAATAAGCAACTAATTATTTCTCCTTGTTGTGGTCGAAAATTATCATATCCCCAGATTTTGCGGAAGGCTTCGCTGATGTTATTCCAAGAGGTTTGTTCGGAACTATTCATGGTTTAATATTGTTTTTTTCTGATGTTTGAAGTTGTAGGGTTATTAACGAAGTCAGAAGTTAACCCACCCCTAACCCCTCCCCAACCCACCCCCGCCCCTCCCAGGAGGGGAGCTAGGAGATTTGAGCAAGCCTCCAAAAATATTTCGCCAATCAAGGCGGGGTGTTAGACCCAATTATTTTGATAAATATTAATTTCTTTCATTTTAGGGTTTTTTATGTTGAATAAAACATCATATATACGGGCAAGTTACATCCACTAACATTATACTATCAAAATTTTTTTGGGAATGCAAGCTCTTTTTTGATTCGGCGTGGGATTTTTTGCTTTGGTGCTTCAGAAAATGTTTTTTTCCCTGGGGTAGCTTTTGTGGGCATTGGCGATCGCCTGCCTGTTCTATGTTGAACAAAGCATCATGTGTACGGGCAAGTTACATCCACTAACATTATACTATCAAAATTTTTTTGGGAATGCAAGCTCTTTTTTGATTCGGCGCCGACTTTTCCTGGAGCTTAATAAAATGAAAATATTTTGTGGGTGAGTTACTTGTCAGGGATGGTTATGGTTGACTCTACTCAGTTTATTTAAAACCTATTTAGGGTTTGCGTATGGAAAGTCTTTTTGCTCTTTGTAGGGACCCACCCCTCGCCCCTCCCTGGAGGGGAAAAAGGGAGTAGGGAGTAGGGGCGAACGTAGAAGAAATGGGGATTACAGAGTCAGTGGCCATTCATAATAGTCAGAGTAATTTTTCTGCTCTTGCTGCCCGAAAATCCTCACTTTTTTAACAATCGCTTTTGAAAAGCTCATACTTTTAATAGACATAATTTGCCTAAAACCAATATCAGTCAATGCGCGCGATATTTAATCAGCAAGCCCTATTTATTTTATGTGAAGTGGCGCAGAATTATGAAATTTATTAACTGGTCTATCTCGATTTACAGTCAACTCTGATGATTTTAAGAAAAGGTAATGATTAATTATTAATTGTTGAATTAACCGTACTAATACTAATTCTCAAAAGCAATATGATACATCAATTTATTTATCAATGAGTTGTAGAGAAAAATGGTTTTTTGCCTCTAGCAATTAATTTTGCTAACCAAATTTTATCAACGCTATTTGTGATAATATTTAATTGCCAAATATTCAATCATCATATTTAACTATGCTTTATACTCGCAAAACTTTAAATTTACCTGATATTCAACTTTCTTACTTGGAGTGGCAGTCAGAGGAAAATAAAGATAAAAAACAGCCACTTTTACTATTACATGGTTTGGCAGATTTAGCTTTAGTTTGGTCAAGTTTAGGAGAGTATTTAGCGGATAAATATCATATTGTTGCACCAGATATGCGTGGTCATGGAGAAAGTGAAAAACCAGAAAGTGGGTATACTTTCGAGAAAACAATTACTGATTTAGAGGCGCTTATGGAGCATTTAAACTGGTCTTCTGCTCATATTTTAGGTCATTCTTGGACGGGAAAATTAGCTTGTATTTGGGCAAGACAAAATTCAGAAATATTTAAAAGTATGATTTTGGTAGACCCAGTTTTTATCGGCAAAATGCCAGGATTAATTAAAGTTACTTTTCCTATTCTTTATAGGACTTTAGAAACTTTAAAAGGTATGGGTCCGTTTGATAGTTTCACTGAAGCAGAAACTCAAGCAAAGCAGTTAGGAAAATATGCTGGTTGGAGCGAATTTCAACAGATGGTTTTTCAGGAAAGTATGGAGGAAAAAGCTGATGGTAAGTGGGGAAGTAAATTTGTTGTACCTGCAAGGAATGAAATATTTGAAGAGGTGATGCAGGTGTCTGGTTTAACAGAATATATTGATGTGCCTACCTTATTTATTCAACCGGAAAAAGGTGTAAATAGAAGTGAGTTGCAAATTAAGCCTTATCGGAAATATTTAAGGAATTTAAAAATGGAAAAAGTTCCGGGAAATCATTGGGCATTTTTGGTAGATCCAGAAAAATTTAATCAGACAATTGGGCATTTTTTAGAGTTTTTTGAAATCTGAAAAAATCAGCAGTAAATTGAGGTAGCATAGTGTCTAATATTATGTTTGTAGTTTGGCTTTAGCCCTAAGACAAGTATTTAAAGGGATAGAACAAAACTATAGAGAGAAATTTTATTATATAGCTATAAGCATTTCCTACGGAATGCTACACAAACAGCTATCAGCTAGAGTCAAAACTTTTAACTGTAATGTTTTGAAGTTTCTTAGCTGTCCTCATCTTAATGCGTAGTGCTATAATACCATCTTCGGACGTGTCAGTTATAAATAAAATTTAAGAACTGACAGTACCGAAGAAATACTGAAATTGTTTTTACTTTTCTACCTTCCTTTTTTCTTCCCTCCTGACTTCTGAGTCCTGAGTCCTGACTCCTCACTAAGTTATTTATAAGTATTCAACCGTTAGCGTAGCTCCCCCGGAGGGGGAACATGATATAACTCATTATCCAAAAATAATATAACTAGGGTGAAAATCTATAATCAAATATTCTATCTTTCTTAAATATTAAATTCGTTTTGGGCATAAATAATGAGCTTTTAAAATATGTAATTGCTATGACTGTTAAGCTGATTATTGACTAACTATTACACGAGATTATTTCGTAACCAATCAATTACATCATCAGGATTTCTATCAGGCGGGAATACTGGATAGAAAACTTTGATAATTTTTCCTGCTTGTGCAATTAATGTAACTCTTTTGAGTAGTTGCTTTCCTTCTATTTCAAATATTGGCAATTTTAACGCTTGGGAAAAGTTTAAATCACTATCACTCAGAAGTTCAAAAGGTAAATGAAGTCGCTTCGCTGCTTCTATCTGATATTCAATTTTTTGTGTGCTGAGGCCAAATACTTGCACTTTGAACTCTGTTATTTCTTGGTGGTGGTCTCGAAAAGCGCATGATTGATGGGTACATCCTCTTGCTCCAGGAATTTTGTCCCATTGTTCGGGTAGTAGAATACCTGGTTGACCAGTCATATCATGTCCGGTAGCATCGTTTGTGTATAATAGAGGAGGAAGAAAAATAATTGCCCGGAGCGATATTGCTACGCAACGCTACCGCGATCGCTACTCTTCAAGCACTTGACAAATCATCAGTAGGCCACCA
>NZ_JAAHGU010000002.1:0-105661 GCF_010692685.1 Okeania sp. SIO2F5
GCAAAAGCTTGGCCAAAAATTTTGTTTGCGCAGCATTCCGCAGGAAAAGAACCTTAGAAAATGCCACAGCCAAGGTCAATCTTTGTTTTGTGAGACTGCTGCTTAAGAGATTGGCGATCGCCTGATTATTGAAAAAAAAGATACCATCAGGGTTCTATAAGCATTTTTGGCAACAACATACCACATTTTTGCTTCTTGCAGGGTTTCTTGAGTCTCCTGACGATAAGAGTCATCTCCTTGAGAGAGTAAATTCTCTATGGAGTGACGAATAGTGGCGTGTTGATAATGAATGGTATTTCTGAGAGCTTCCTCATCGGGGTCAGTGATACTGGAAAAGCTATTTGTTGTCTGGTTACTGCTTAACGGACGCACTCCCCAAGGATTTCCTGTGCTAGAAGGGTCATAAATACAACGGAGCCAACGCTTGGCTTGGTCGTAGTTGCCATTTTCAGCATATTTAGAAGCCAGGAGTGCGGGAATGTGATAGAAGACTTCCCAGCCATAAAGCCCCATTGATCCATCGAAATCAAACTGGTTCTTCGGTTTCGGTTGTAGAATAGGACTGAATACCTGACCGCCTTCATCGTCTTGAGCTTGTTCGGCTTCAGCCACGAAGTTATCAACCCCAGTTTCACCATAGGATTGATGATCTAGAGAAAACAGAGGTAGGACTCCAGCAGGTAGTGGTAAGAGTTGAGGAACGTTACTCAATGCTGATGAAACAAGGTGAAAAATATGTGTAGAACCTTTTACTGTTGTGCTGTTAGTGACCAGATATGCCTCTTGTTTTCGAATTCCTGGTGATTCGAGGTATAGCAATGAGCGACAGTTTTTGTCACTTCACAATCAACTGGTGAGTCCGTAAATTTCTCAACAAGTAAATCATCCACTGCGTAAAAGCTACAATTGAATTTAATCTTGATCTGAATTTCGGTGATGTTCGATTCATCGTCTATTATATCTATGATCACAGGATTGGGTTTATCTACTTTATGATCTTCAATCTTGTCAGAGACAATGTGCTTTGTTGTATCTAACACTTCGGTGGTGTATTCTATGTTCCCATTGCAATAAACCTGATATGTTAGATCCCATACCCTACTGTCGGGTGTGAACGATGATACACCATTGAAGATTGTAAGTCGAGCCATTGGAATATCTATTGTTACCTGACTATTAGTAATGTCTGCTGAATAATTAATTGTCACAGGTGTCCGGTCACTACCATTATCAATGTTTAAGTAAAAGGAGCCAGACAAATGGTCATTTGCAACATATAGCTGGTTTGTTGAAGGTGAAACCACAATTTTGAATTCCGTAATCGAAATACTTGGAGTTCCATCGTACCCACTAATATCAGGAGTGGCAGGAATATCTTCATCCTCAGCAGTACTCACCATTGCTTCTGTTTGACTAATCTCAAACAAAAACGTCTCTAATGGATCTTCCCCATTTTTCAGAGTAAAATACAAGCTAATCTTATCCCCTTCAAAGTTAGCTTGGTAAATAGTCGGCTTGACATCTGCCTCAACAATCAGTGCCTCAAGTATCTCCTGGGACATAGAAGGTCTCAAAGGTTCTCCAAAACTACCATCCACTCCTTGCCTGAGATATCGAGGGAGCAGATGATATGTGGTCGTTTCTCCATCCTCACTACGCCGTTCCTCTAGCTCTATCCAAATGAGAAATAAGCGATTCCAGGCATAAGCGGGGTTAATCCCATATACTGTCTGATTAGTTGCAGGTAAATCAACCTTTTTCCATTCTCCCCACTGGACAGCTTGAGGGTTTCCTGTCTTCAACATCTCCACATCTAATCGCATCTGACGATAGTAGTAAGTCATTTCCGTCCAACCTGCTTTGGCCGTAAAGTAGTAGTTGACATGGTTACCTAAAGGACTGTATTCTCGTGTTTGACAAAACCCCGTCGGTATCAGCTCCGTGAGACGTTGCAGCTCCTGCATATAACTATACAGAGCTGTCTCAATCATGGTTTCATCTAGATGTCCCTGAGACAGATTTTGTTCAAATGTTTTAAATATCTCTGTTTTGTCGTAGCGTAGTTCGGGTTCGATGTAGTTACCTGGATGCAGTTTCAGTTTTTCATTAGCTTCCCAAACTCGATACTGTTGAGCTGTTTCCCATTCGTCCCTGAAAGCTGCTTTATCAACAAATGTGCCAGATTCTACTCCCTCTAGCATCCGATGAATATATAATTGCACACTAGAATTTGCTTCCACAATACGGCTCGTCGGTACAGCAGATGTAACATTCACATCCAGGAGTAGGTAACTATAGAGGTCTTCGGTGTCTTTAATCTTGTCTTTCAACTCATCATCTTGGGAGATGATATGAGAAAAGACTGCTGCTACTAAAGCATCACGGATTTTTTCATTGAGGGCATTTTCAGCATTTGTAGCTAAATTCTCATCACTGGCACGAGCTAGTCCCCCTAAGACTACTGCTGCTGCTGCTGGATGGTCTGTGCCATCATTGACTCCTTCTTCAGTGAGAGTGATTAATTCTGTGGCACTGATAGATAAGTCTTGACATAGTTTAACCTGTCTGAACAAAGCTTCTACCTGTTGTACAGTTTTGGTTTCCTGGTTAGAAGCATTGTCTCGCAACACTGCGATTTCTTCTTTGTCAAAGTCGAGCAGTACTGCCAATAATGCGTTAATCTGGT
This sequence comes from Okeania sp. SIO2F5, assembly GCF_010692685.1. Lineage (NCBI taxonomy): Bacteria > Bacillati > Cyanobacteriota > Cyanophyceae > Oscillatoriales > Microcoleaceae > Okeania > Okeania sp. SIO2F5. The sequence continues at coordinate 2,687 of NZ_JAAHGU010000002.1, forward strand.
CATTAATCTCGTCATCGGTGATGTCTACTCCTCCCCAAAGGGTGAGAAAATAAGCTAACCACATTTCTTCAGTAGCTTCAGCGTTCTGAATTTGTTTGAACCGCTCTAAATAATAAACCTGCTGTAGATTTAATGGTAAGGTCATCCCTATGACTAACCATTGAGGGTAATCACAGAGCATTTGTACTGTGGCAGCAGAGAAGGATAATTTACTTGTGAGTTGGAGATGTCGTGCCAGATTATACAGCAGTTGCAACTGTTCCGATTCAGTTCCCGATAGCAGGGTGCTGAGAGTGTCATAGGTATTGGTTTCCATCCAACTCAATACAGGAGCTACAATTTCGGGGCGATCGCTTTCAGCTATTTTGATGACTTGCTCAAACAAAACTTGTTCTTGGTTATACTGGGTTTCAGCTAAGAAGTCTATCAGTTGGTTTTTGAGTTCTTCATTAGCATCAATGTCTACATTTTCAGCGGTGAGAATCTTTGTGACTGCTGTTGTTATTTGGTCTTTGGTAACAGAGAGGAATAAACCTGCTGCATCCAGGATATCTAGGCTTTGTAGCTGCTCCAACCAATCTTCAATTTCAATGGGGGGGGATTATTAACTCGTTTACTTTCCAATTGCGGTAAATAGCAAAGTCAGATTCGCTGTCGAGTAAATTGTCTTGGATGGCGTTGTTTAATTCATCCAGAAAATTGGTTACCTGTTGAGTTGTTTGTAGTACTGCTTCGCTTGGTGGTGTGAGTACCATTAATAAATCTGTTACGGATAATTCCGTACTCTCCATCCATTGAGATAACCAGACTAATTTGTCTAATGCTGACAAGACGCTGTTGGCTCCAGTTAATTCGCCTAAGGTGGTTAGTAAGTCTGGGTCTATTTTCTCAATTAATTTGATACCATTGAGAATATCCCAACCTAAAAGCCCAAAGATGGTAGCTAGGCGATACAGAAGAGCAAGGCTCCTTTGGTTAATCTTGGTGTATTCGTCGATTTTAACTAACTCCAAAACTACATCCCATTCCCGACGAGTGAGTTTCAATCCTCGTCGCAGGGTCTCCCAGGGTAATGCCACCCTCTTTGACATTTTCTAGGTCTGTGAGTTTAATTGAACTAGCTAGAATTTTTTCTGTGACAAAGGGAGCATCTTTGCCAAACAGTTGTCGCATCAGGGTGGGTTCTGTTTGTTCTCCTACTCGCACATAACAGTTAACTTCTTGCAGCATTCCCACAAACTGATCCACACTGAGATTGTATTGCTCCTGCCAATATAAATAATGGGCTAAGACCTTGAATCCTTTATCGGTTACTCTTCTGTTGTCGCTTGCATCTTTCACAGAACACAGCAATTGATCTAGCTGATGAAACTCTAATCCAGTACGCTTTTTGAGCCTGACTAGGTGATTCATCCCTGATAATTGGTTTGTGTGTATATTATCGTCGTCATCCCCTCTCATGCGCAGTCGCTCGTTTTCTTCTTCTAGGCTCAAGACTTCGTATGTACCCATATGGAATCTTGCCCCCCACTCATTCTGTGAGTAGGATTTCCCTGCCTCGTCTTTAACGGCGTAATCTCGAGACAGTTGACGGAATTCGTCGAAGGTGATATTGGTGGCTTCGATGAACGTGTCTACATATTGTAATTCTGGTTTTGTGAATACACCAAATATCTGTGTGAAGAGATTGTCGTTATCGCTTGTATTCTGCTGGAGTATTTCAATTTCTGATTCCACCAGGTCTAAGGCATCAGTGAGATGGGGAATCAGGGTGAAGTTTGTTTGTGTCAGTGCATAGTCATCTTCCTGAAAACGACGAGCTATGGCATTGACATTCATGCCCTGGATTTGAGCTAAACCAGTGCGTACTGTGGCTAGGTCTTTGTTGAATGGTAGTGCTAGGGGATGTAGTTGGGTTTTTAAGCAATCAAAAATGTAACCATCAAGGGTTTTGTCAATTACCCATTGGGGTTTATTACTACCGTAGAAAGAACCGTGACATCCTCTGGAGGTTCGATCATAGATTGTCTCCCCTGTCCCTTCATTCATTGGCCAATAATTCATTAAGCCGTCTTCGTTGCCTACCAAGGGACAATACATATTCTCTTGGATTTCCTCTCCGGAGCGAGCATAATTCCAGATCCCCATTTCCTTGATCATTCCTGGAAAATACTGTGTGTCATAGGTTCCTATTTTGAGATCTGCAGAGACACCACAAATGTAATCCCAAGTTATTTCATATACTTGGACTCCATCACGATAAATTTCTTGTTTTTTGTTCTCATTATTAAAGACAAAAGCGTAATGATGCCAATTAGTATATTCATATATATCAGGACATTTCTGAGTCCCATTGTCAAGCGCAAAAAAAAGTTTATCATCAAAAAATCCAGCTCTTACAAGAGCTCCACCGTTTTCAGAAAAAAGCATCATACGGGAGCTACTGTTTCCCTCTTCTACTTTAGCCCAACACTCTACAGTAAAACTTTGGTCATTGAATACCTTCATCTGATTGTCAGTGTTGGGAACTCTCACATAGCCGTCATTTCCTGGAAAGTACAGACAGGAACAAAGCATTGATAGCAGCACTTCATTAACCAATTCTAGAGTCGTAATCTCTTCATGTAAGTTATTTTCACTCAGCTCTAAGTTTTGTAGGTCTGGACGACGAGTATCCAAAGCCCATTTTTCTAATGAGGGAGTTATCTGCTCCCTAGGCAAATCATAGATATGTTTTAAATAAGCTGCCGCAGATTGACTCGACTGAATTGAACCTGGTTTAGCGTAGCGCACTGGTTCGCCGAAACCATCGGGCCCAGGATCTGTCACCCATTCTGGTTTATTATTGCCACTAAGAGTACCGTTATAGTTTCTGAAGGATTGGCGATCGTTGATTGTGTCTCCTGTCCCTTCATTCATTGGCCAATAATTCATTAAGCCTTCTTCATTGCCTATCAAGGGTTGGTACATATCTCTCTGGGTTTCCCCTTCGCTACGAGCATAATTCCAGACACGCATTTCACATATTAGCCCTCGAAAATAATGATTTGCACGGGTTCCTATCTTAAAAGCTCCTGTAGAATGATGATTATTATTTACCTCATATCTATCTACTCTGACTCCATCACGATACATTTCTCCTTTTTTCGTTTCGTCATTATAGAGATAAGCGTAATGATGCCAACCACTATACTCAAAGTCGTTATTTGTGGATGTATGTTCACCAGATAAATCCATCCGAAGTTTTCTGTAGTCAAGTCCACCAGAGAAAACATTAGGAGCGCTACTGCCGTGACCAAAAAATCGGACGTTTCCTTCGACGCTTCCTTCTACTTTAGCCCAACACTCCACAGTAAAACTACCAGATTGGAATATATTAATCTGACTGTCAGTGTTGGGAACTTCCACATAGCTGTCATCCCCTGTAAAGCGTAGAAAATTATTACTAGAAGCACTTTGGAACTCATTGGCCACTGCTTGGGGTAAGGCTGGCGCTGGATCTTTGGATACTATTACATCCCGGGTTACCTGTTGGACTAATTGCTCTCATTGCCTGGCCTTTCGATAAAAGGCAAAAGTGGGTAGATTTTCCCGACTTACTTCACCTGTTTGTTTGGCTTTGACCTTTTCTATCAGTTGAGTCAGAGAAGGACATTCTGCTACCTCAGCAACACTGTTAAAGCCATAACGGGCAAGTTCTTTGTTAAACCCGTCTTGTTTGTTTAATGCTGACTCTATTCTCTGACGCAGAGGACGTTTGCCATTACCATTAGTTTTAGGGGTTTCTTTCTGGGAAATGGATTTAGTCCTGTTATCATTGTCTGATGCCATTGTCAATACCTCTACAGTGAATATTTTTAGGGAACACCTGGCCTGAAATTTGTAGCCAATATTTATCCTAAGTAGGTAGGCGTGAATAAACATCACTATATAACGAAATGTTAAAGCAGTCAAAACCCTTGAGATTGCTTCCTTCCGCTCCGCTCCACTCGCTTCGGACGTACTTATAAATTTTTTCACCTACCTACTTAGATAGTCAAATATCATATTTAGGTACCCTTTGAATAATTAGAATAATTAGTATAAATCTCAATTTTTAAGTCAAAATTAAGCTAAATTTCACAAGTTACTCATGCGGTTAGTTTTTCATGGATATGTAATGAAATTGGGTGCATCTCAATTTTGAATAAAGCCAAAAAATTATCGCTTTTAGGCAACAGGCAACAGGCAACAGGCAACAGGGAATAGATAGGAAAAAAGTATTTTTGCAAATATGAAATGCACCCATGAAATTAATATCAATGGCAGAATAATTTATGAGATATCAAATTAAGAAGTTATTATTTTTCTTACCGCTACTTATATTTTTAGCTAGCTGTGGTGTTTTCAATAGTCCGACAAATCTAGGGGAAAACAATCAAGGTACACAAGAGTCTACTACTACTTCAGCTCAACCATTTAATTATCAAGATTACAACTCAATTTTAAAGGAATATGTCAATGCAGAAGGGTTAGTTGACTACGAAAGATTAAAGGAAAATCGGCAAAAACTTGATGAATTTAATGCTGCTATTGGAGCTGTAACGCCAAGCACTTATGGTTCTTGGACAGACGCAGAAAAAATCGCTTTTTTAGTTAATGCTTATAACTCTTTTACTTTAGAATCTATTATTGATAATTACCCTACTAAAAGTATTAGAAGAATCCCTGGTGTTTGGAAGATTAGGAAATTCGATGTTGCTGGAGAAAAAATGACATTAGACCATATTGAACATCAGGTTTTACGGAAAGAATTTAATGAACCAGGAATTCATGTTGCCTTAGTTTGTGCTGCAATAAGTTGCCCTCCTCTGAGACGAGAAGCTTTTACTGGCAATCAATTAGAACAACAACTAGATGACCAAGCTAACACGTTTCTCATCAATAATCAAGGCTTCCTAATTGACCGTGAAAATAATGCTGTTTATTTTTCTTCAATTTTTAAATGGTTCGGTGAAGATTATAAAAAAACTTATGGTCAAGAACCAACTATTGATGGCTTGAATGAAACAGAAACGGCAATCGTAAATTATGCTCATAAATATGTAAATCCTGACGATAAAAAGTATTTAAAACAGGGTGGTTATCAAGTTAAATATTCTGACTATGATTGGTCTTTAAATGTTCAATAATATCTAAGCTTTCAGCCGTCAGCTATTAGCTATCAGCTATTTTTTTAATGTAGTAGAAGTTATGGCAATTCCCATAGTTATGAGGTACATTTACGATTCCCCTAAATCCCCCTTATAAAGGGGAACTTTGAAGACTTCATAAATGTTCAATAATATCTAAGCTTTCAGCTGTCAGCTATTAGCTATCAGCTATTTTTTTAATGTAGTAGAAGTTATGGCAATTCCCAAAGTTATGAGGTACATTTACGAACCCCCTAAATCCCCCTTATAAAGGAGCTAAAACTGTACATTATAGATTAAATAACTGCTATAAACAAATGCTTGCTTCATTTTTTAGACAAAAAATTAAAACAAATGCTTTTAGAAAAAATATTCGTAATTATTCCTGTTTTGAATGAAGAAGATACCATCAACAATGTAATTAAATCATTACAATTTTACGGACTAAAAAATATCATAGTAGTTGATAATGGTAGCACCGATAAAAGTATAGAAAAAGCGAAAAAAGCAGGTGCAAAAGTCATCAAAGAACCTACAGCAGGTTATGGTAAAGCTTGTTGGCGTGGCATTGAAAATACACCTGTAGAATGTGATTGGATTTTATTTTGTGATGGAGATGGTAGTGATGATTTAAAGCAACTACCAAAATTTTTAACTGCTACTAATAAATACGATTTAATATTAGGCGATCGCCGTGCCACAAAAGCAGGTAGGTCTGCTATGACTCCGGTACAAAATTTTGGTAATAAATTAGCTACTTTTTTAATTGGTTTAGGGTGGGAATATTGGTATCAAGATTTAGGACCTTTACGCTTAATTCGGAAGTCTAGTTTAGAGAGAATTAGAATGCAAGACCGAGGTTTTGGTTGGACGGTAGAAATGCAAGCTAGAGCTGTAGAATGCGATTTAAAAATAACTGAAATTCCTGTTGGTTATCGTCGTCGTCAGGGTGGACGTTCAAAAATATCAGGTACTATAAAAGGTAGTTTTCAGGCTGGAACAATTATTCTGACAACTCTTGGTAAATTGTATTTAAAATATCTGTGGAAAAATCTAGAATTGCAGAATAATACTAACAAATTCTTGAGCAGGGGAGTGGGGGAGTAGGGAGTGGGGGAGAATTCAACAATTAATAATGAATAATTAATAATGAATAATTACCTCTCCTTGAAAATGGATAGGATTGACTAAAAGGAAAATTTTTTCTTTTTTCTCGTTTAAAGGAGAGGCATTAAACCTTAATTATTCGGTAAACATAAGACTAATTAACATAATCCTGGTTAATAATTATTAAATCAGAAGTCAGGAATTGAGAAATAGAACAGGGGAAAAAGGTAGAAATTTCCCCATATTCACCATCTCCCTATCGGCCTATATTTTAATACCAATTTGAAAAAAGAATGTTACAAATAGTTTCAAACTTTAGATGTCGAATAATTTGTTGAAATTACTGAACAATCAAAGTTTTGAGCTATAAAATCTTACTTTTGAATGCATGACTTTTGACTTTTGAATTCCGTTATTATTTTCTCCTGACTCATGAATTCAGCAATTCTGAGTCTTGATTTTTAATACTACACTTTGAAGTGCCGAATTGTAGATTATATATACTTGAGGCTATTTTATATCATGTCCGCTTAATAGCGTGATCAGAAACTTTCTTCTTCTGTTCCTTCTTTTTTCCTACTGACTCCTGACTTCCCCTCCCCTCCTGGGAGGGGTTAGGGGTGGGTTGGGAGGGGTTAGGGGTGGGTTGACTCCTGACTCCTCTGTCGTTATTTATAAGTATTCAACCGGACATGATATTATGACTCTATTTTCTGTAAGTTATACTAAGAAAAATCTGTCTTTATTACTAAGTTCATTTTTGATATTAGTAGGTACAATTTTCATAGTTCCCTACGGTAGTTTTCAGGAAGCTGGTATTGTCATAAAATTTTGGATTGGTATCAGCATAATGAGTTTAGGTTTTATAATTTCTTGGGCAATACCGTCAATTAATTTAGCTTGGTTTTGGAGTATAACTATTCTGACTAGACTAATACTAATTCTCATGGAACCAGGGGATGATATTTGGCGTTACTTGTGGGAAGGTTACATTCAAAATTTGGGTTTTAGTCCCTATGATTTAGCGCCAAATGCTTTAGAATTAATTCCCTATAGAACAGAGTGGTGGTCGTTAATGAATCATCCTGATACTTCTGCTATTTACCCACCTTTGATTCAATTAGGGTTTCGATTTTTAGCACTAATTAGTCCGTCAGTATTTGTCTTTAAGTTTGCTTTTATCTTGGCAGATTTAGGTATTTGTTGGTTATTAACTAGAAAATTTAGCCTGCAAAAAACTTTTATTTATGCTTGGAATCCTTTGATTATTTATTCCTTTGCTGGAGGTGGTCATTATGATAGTTGGTTTCTCTTACCATTAGTGGGAGCATGGTTAGTTTTTTTTGAAGAAGGAAGAAGCAAGGAGGAAGAAGGAAGAAGGAAAGACCGAAGTTGGAAAAAGTGGATGGGGACTCAAACTCCTGTTGAAGAAGGAAGAAGGAAATTGGAAGAAGGAAGAAGGAAATTGGAAGAAGGAAGTTGGAAAAAGTGGATGGGAACTCAAACTTCTGTTGAGGAAGGAAGAAGCAAGGAGGAAGAAGGAAGAAGGAAATTGGAAGAAGGAAGTTGGAAAAAGTGGATGGGAACTCAAACTGTAGACGACGGGGTATTTAACCCAAAAGAACAAGATAATTATCGTTGGTATTGGAGTGCTTTTTTGATTGGTATAAGTGTGGCAATAAAATGGGTTTCTTTACCAATTTTATCTTTTGTCGTTTGGCAGAAAATATTATGTTTTAGGGAACAGGGAACAGGGAACAGGGAAGAGAAAAGAATCAAAATTAATATGCTTCATAGCGCCGAAAAATCAGATAAACAGGAGCATAATTTTCATCGTAATTTGCAACTTTATGAAGTACATAAAACTAGGTTTTTGAGGTTTAAATTAGACGACAAAACATTAAGTTGCCTTCTCCATCAAGTGCAGGAAGCAGGTTTTTTATTATTAATTGGTTTATTACCAATGTGTGTTGCAGCTCTAAATTTTTGTCAACCTGGAAAATGTTCGCTCATTCCTACAAGTTCAAATTTTGTTGTTAATGGTCGTAGTGCTGAATTAATTCCTTATTTAGTTAGTTTTGTTTCGGAACAATCTACAAAATTTAACTGGATTTATGGAATTCCTCTTTGCTTAGGAGTAGGAATTTTAATCTGGAATTGTCGTAGATTTGTTGATTTTACTGAATGGTATTTTTTCTTATTATTAACTTTATCTCCTATTGTTCATGCTTGGTATTTTACTTGGTTTATTCCTTTTGCTGTAGCAACTAGAAATTTAGGGATAAGATGGGTGAGTTTATCAGGATTTATTTATTTTGTTTTGCCATACAGACAAACTTTAGGAGATAATAGTTGGGTTTTAAATCCAATGGAAAGATACTGGTTATGGTTGCCTCTAATAGTAGGATTTATTTGGAGTAAATGGAAAGATAAAAAAAATATAGTAGGGAATAGGGAATAGGTAAGCATTCAGCAATCAGCAATCAGCTTTCAGCTTTTTTTTACGAATTAAGTCAAACACCCATTCGTTTTTTGCTGTAGATATATTTAGACATATAACAGTAGAAGGAAAAGGAACGGAAAGATTGAGAAGCTCTAAAACTCCGACAACGTAATATTTTTCCTTCTTCCTCCTTCCTTCTTCTTCCTTCCTTCTTCCTTCTTCCTTCTTCCTTCTGATTACTGATTAAATATCTTGAGATTCTTCCTGTTTATTAACAAATCCGCCAATAAAACTAGAAACTAAAGATAATACAATTGCCCCCAAAACTGCAGGCCAAAAACCATCAACTTCTAAACCAGGAGTAAAATATCCTGCCAATGAAAGAGAAATTCCATTTACTACTAATAAAAACAACCCTAAAGTTAAAATTGTCAGAGGCAAAGTTAAAATTGTTAAAACTGGTTTCACAAACGCATTTACTAACCCCAAAACAATTGCTGCAACTGCTGCTGCCGGAATACTATCAACTCTCACACCAGGTACAACAAAAGCTGTAATTAAAAGTGATAAGGTTGCCATTAACCAAGTGATGAAAAAACTTGCCATACTTATTCTTTCAACCTCCTAAATCGCAATTAAAAATTATGTGGCCTAATTTAAGATAAACTAAGTTAGATAGTCTAATTAATAAACCATTTACTATGATTTTGCATCAAATTGCTACTTTTTTATTAACACTGAATTTGTTTTTGTGGCCAACCCTAGCTCAAGCTCAATATTACCCACCACCCCTCTCTTATAGCAATGCCCAACTTACCGGAAAAGATTTTTCTGGCCAAGTGTTGCAGTCCGCAGAATTTTCTAATGCGAATCTTCAACTAACTAATTTTACAGATGCCGATTTACGGGGAGCTATTTTTAGTTATTCGACATTAACTAAAGCAAATTTACATGGAGCGAATTTAACTTATGCTATGGCAGACTTAGTTGATTTTACTAATGCCGATCTAACTGATGGAGTGTTTGTGGAAACAATAATGTTAGGCTCGACTTTTGATGGTGTTGATATTACAGATGCAGACTTTACAGATGCTTTGTTGGATGGAGCGCAAATTAGAAAATTATGCCAACAAGCAACAGGTGTTAATTCCAAAACGGGGGTGGCAACTCGTTATTCCCTTGGTTGTAGATAGTAGGTACCATTAATTTTGCAAGCTTTTAATGTTGCTTGATAATTTTTAGAAAAACAATATTTAGGGTTTGCGTATGGAAAGTCTTTTTGCTGGGGTAGGAGACAGGAGACAGGAGACAGGAGAAATGGGAATTTAGAGGCAGTTAGGAGTAAGAATTGTCCCTGAACTTTTCTGCCCAACTATGCACCTAAAATACTAACTTTTTGAGGGTTTTAGACTGAAAACCAGAATAATTAATTATTAATTATTAATTATTAATAATTAATTATTCGGTAAACATTTCCTCCGGAATGCTGCGCAAACAGCTATTAGCTGTCAGCTATCAGCAACAAGACTCTCTCTTATGGGATAGTGTTTAAATTAATAACTGACTTTCAGGATAAGGGAGCCAACTTTTGTAGTAAGACAATTAATAAAGCTTTTCTTCTGAACTAAAAGTAATAGCTGATAGCTGATGGCTGACCGCTGAATATACATTGCTATAGTACAGTAGATAATTTCTAATGTATCAAATTAAGCTGTCATAATCTACACATAAACAATTCAAATTATTGGTAAAACAAAAATATTAATATATGTACCAAACTTAATATAAAATTAACTATTAATTAAATAAATTAGCAAGTTATTTATCAAAATCTCGCAAAAATAAAAATAATGCTATCAAATGACTTTCTAGAAACAGTTTGGTTAATACCTTGCTATGCTATCGTCGGTGCAGCTCTAGCCATACCCTGGTCTCCCGGAATTATTAAACGTACCGGGCCAAGACCAGCAGGTTATATCAATCTGATTATGACCTTTATCGCTTTCTTACATGGCTTAATCGCTCTATCTGTAGCTTGGAATCAACCAACTAAAGAATTATTAATACCTTGGCTAGATGTGGCAGGGCTAAATATCACCATTTCCCTAGAAATATCTACCCTCACTATTGGGGCGACTATATTAATTACTGGTCTCAATCTTCTGAGCCAAATTTACGCGATCGCTTACATGGAAATGGACTGGGGATGGGCACGTTTCTACTCCCTACTGGCATTATTTGAAGCTGGAATGTGTGCCTTAGTTTTGTGCAACTCTCTATTCTGGAGTTACATAATTCTAGAAATTCTCACTCTCGGTACATATCTATTAGTAGGGTTGTGGTTTAGTCAACCATTAGTAATTACTGGAGCAAGAGACGCCTTCCTGACAAAACGGGTGGGAGACTTATTTTTGCTGATGGGAGTAGTTGCTTTATTACCTTTAGCAGGAACTTGGAATTATACAGAGTTAGCTGAGTGGGCAAAAACTGCAAACATCGCTCCCACAACTGCTACCTTATTAAGTCTTACTTTAATTGCCGGACCTCTGGGTAAATGCGCTCAGTTTCCTCTACATCTGTGGTTAGATGAAGCAATGGAAGGACCAGTGCCAAGTACTATTTTACGAAATTCGGTGGTGGTAGCGGTCGGAGCGTGGGTGTTGATTAAACTGCAACCTGTTTTAGCTTTATCCCCTGTTGCTTCCACAGTAATGATTGGAGTGGGAGTGTTTACAGCGGTTTGTGCTTCTTTAATTGCTATTGCCCAAATCGATATTAAGCGATCACTTTCTTATTCGGTCAGCACTTACATGGGTTTGGTATTTATCGCTGTGGGAACTGGTCAAGATGAAACTGCTTTGATGCTTTTATTTACTTATGCTTGTGCGATGGCGTTGTTGGTAATGAGTACGGGTGGGGTAATTTTAAACTGTGTCAGTCAAGACTTGACTCAATATGGTGGTTTGTGGTCTCGTCGCCCCATTACGGGAATTTCTTATTTAGTGGGTGCTGCTGGTTTAGTCGCTTTGCCTCCCTTGGGTAGTTTCTGGGCACTGTTGCAAATGACAGATTATTTGTGGAGTAGTCAACCTTGGTTAGTAGGTGTGTTGTTGTTGGTGAATGGGTTCACTGCTTTTAGTATTATTCGGGAGTTTGGTTTGATTTTTTGTGGTAAACCTAAGCAAATGACCGAGCGATCGCCTGAAGGTTTATGGGCATTGGTTTTGCCGATGACGATTTTGGCTGGTTTGACGTTGCACGTTCCTCTGTTGTTGGCGCAATGGGAATTACTGCCGGATATTGCGATTATTAATAAAACTGTTGCTGGTTTATTATTGTTATCCAGTGTGCTTGGTTTTGGTATTGGTGGATTGATTTATCTAAACGATGGGTGGGAGAAACCAATTAAGTTTCCTTTACCAGCAATACAAGACTTTTTTGCCTACGATTTTTACACTGCAAAACTGTATAGAATTACTATTGTTTTTGTGGTGGGTTTAGTATCAAGAATTATTTCCTGGGTTGACCGCTATCTTGTGGATGGTGTAGTTAATTTTGTGGGTTTAGCGACTGTGTTTGGTGGTCAAGGTTTGAAATATAATGTTTCTGGTCAGTCTCAGTTTTATGTATTGACAATTTTGATTGGTATGACTCTATTATTAAGTTGGTTAGTGGTTGGTTTATTTTAGGGAGTAGGGAGTAGGGAGTAGGGAGTAGAAAAGAAGAAAAATAACTGTACCTTAGTAATACCATTTATCTGTAAAAATGCGCTTAATAATTATGACCAAAACCTGAATTTTACTAATAGCTTTTATCTTTTATTAAGCGCAACTTCATGGATAAATGGTATGACTTGAGAAAGGTTATATTGTGATTAATTATCTGTACATCATAGTCAAAAATAACTGTAATGCTTGCCTTGAATTTTTGAAATATTTAAGCCTGCCATAAAGCTGATTTAACAGCAGGTCAATTTACGGAAAAATCTCAATCATTCCCATGGATAATCTGTAGATTACACTTAGAAATTACCCGTTGGTTGTACTAGACTCAAATTTTGAGATGTTGAATCTAATCTGATTTAGTAGTTTTATTTTAGGAAAAATCTCAATCAATCATTTCCGGAAATCATCCGTAGATTACACTCAAAAATTATAGTTTTTGTCAGACTAAAATATTGAGATGTTGAATCTAAGTTAATTTAGTAGTGGATTGATTTGAGGAAAAATCTCAATCAATTATTTTTGTAAATCATCTGTAGATGACACTCAAAAATAGCGTTGCAAAAATGCGGGATGATTTTAATAGTTTTGTGTTTGGGGGCATCTTGCCCGTTCCTGATATTTTTGGGTAGGCAGGAACCCACCCCACTTACATAAATTTTGAGATGTTGAATTTAGCCTGATGATGGAACTGATTTATTAATAGGTTGATTGGAGGGAAAATCTCAATCAATTATTTCTGTAAATCATCTGTAGATAACACTCAAAAATAACTCTGGCGCTCGGCTAATATTTGGCAAATATTTAAGTAGATAATGAACCTGATTTAACAGTTACTTAGCGTAGCTCCTCCGGAGGAGACTAACTGATAACTGATAACTGAAATTACCCCTTAGTTGTACTAGTGCAGGATGGCGGAAATAACTGACCAGTTACAAAATCCTAAAACAATTACAAATAAAAAATGATTTACTTTTGACTTTTGACTTTTAACTTCCGCACAGACTAAAATTTAATTAACAGAAAAATAACAGAAAATTATGCTCAGTGTCTTAATTATCATCCCAATTTTAGGGGCAGCTTTAGTCGGATTTTTTCCCGGAAAAATTACCGATGAAAAATTACGAAAAATCACCTTAGCAATTGCCCTATCTCTAATAGTTTGGACTGTAGAAATTGCCCTTAAATTTAACCTAAATAATCCAGGGTTACAATTTCAAGAACATTTTACCTGGATTCCCCAATTAGGTTTAACCTATAATCTCGGTATAGATGGTTTATCCTTACCATTACTCGCCCTAAATTCCTTACTAACATTCATCGTAGTTTATGGATATGGCAATAATGTCGATCGCCCGCGATTATACTACCCCTTAATTTTGTTAGTAAATGCCGGAATAGCAGGTGCTTTTCTCTCCGCAAACCTATTATTATTCGTTCTCTTTTATGAACTAGAATTAATCCCCATCTATTTATTAATAGCAATTTGGGGTAGTAAAAAACGAGGTTATGCAGCAACCAAATTTCTCATCTATACAGCAGTATCCGGAATTCTGATATTAGCAGGATTTTTAGGAATAACTTGGTTAAGCAATTCTCCCAGTTTTGATTATGACCTAATCTCAACCCAAGGACTATCCCTAAAAACCCAACTCATTTTACTAACCATTCTCTTAGTAGGATTCGGCATTAAAATTCCATTAGTACCTTTACACACTTGGTTGCCAGATGCTTACGTTGAATCATCTCCCCCCGTCACAATTCTTCTAGGTGGCATATTAGCAAAATTAGGCACTTATGGACTATTGCGTTTTGGGTTAGGATTATTTCCCGAAACCTGGCAAATAGTCGCCCCTGGAATGGCGATAATTGGTACTTTTAGCGTCTTGTATGGAGCATTAGCAGCGATCGCTCAACAAGACATCAAACGGATGGTGGCCTACAGTTCAATTGGCCACATGGGTTATATTGTTGTTGCTGCTGCTGCCAATACACCTTTGAGTTTAGTGGGAGCTATTTCTCAAATGGTTGCTCACGGTTTAATTTTAGCGATTCTATTTCACCTGGTAGGTGTGGTAGAAAGCAAAGTTGGTACTCGCGAATTATCTGTGTTGAATGGTTTGATGAGTCCGGTGCGTGGTTTACCTTTTACGAGCGCTTTATTAATTATGGGTGGAATGGCAAGTGCAGGTATTCCAGGAATGGTAGGTTTTGCTGCTGAGTTTCTAGTATTTCAAGGTAGTTTTTCGGTGTTTCCTATTCCTACTCTGTTGTGTATTATTGCCAGTGGTTTAACTGCTGTTTATTTTGTGATTTTGTTAAACCGTACTTGTTTCGGCAAATTAGATAATGATACAGCTTATTATCCTAAAGTTATTTGGTCTGAACGTACCCCTGCTTTAGTATTAGCAGTAGTGATTTTCTTTTTAGGAATTCAACCTACTTGGTTAGTGCGTTGGAGTGAAGCAACTTCCAATTTTTTAGTCCCTAATTCTTCTATAGAAATTCAAAAGTCAAAAGTCAAAAGTCAAAAATTAGCTAGTTTGATAAATACAGCAGATGTTAATTTCCTGGAGTACAGAAATTAGGTTTTTTTGTCAGATATAAAAACTGTGTAAGAATATTTCTCAAAATTCCTACTAATATCAAGTTTGGATAATTATAATTGCAGTTGGTTGGGTTAAGCGCTAGCGCAACCCAACAACAATAATTATATTTGTTGGGTTTATCCTCCGAATAAGCTCCACTAACGCGGACTCAACCCAACCTACAAAGTGCTACAAAGTGCCAAATTTTTATGATTTCCATTTAAGCAAACATGATATAACACCTAATACCTACCACCTAAAACATCAAAAATTATGACACAAACAAAAACAAAACTTTTCCTATGAATTTGCCGAAATTAATTTCCCGTCTCGAAGTAGCTAAACCCAACAGATACAAGCTAAAACTTAATATGCGAATAATTATTTATAATACCGTAGGTTGGGTTAAGCGCTAGCGCAACCCAACAACAATAATTATATTTGTTGGGTTTATCCTCCGAATAAACTCCACTAATGCGGACTCAACCAAATCTACAAAGTGCTACAAAGTGCCAATTTTTTATGATTTTCATTGAAGCAAACATGATATAACACCTAACACCTAAAACCTCAAAAATTATGACACAAATAACAATAAAACTTCCCCCCTCTCAACATGAATTTGCCGAAATTAATTTCCCGTCTCGAAGTAGCTAAACCCAACAGATACAAGCTAAAACTTAATATGCGAATAATTATTTATAATACCGTAGGTTGGGTTAAGCGCTAGCGCAACCCAACAAATATAATTATTGTTGTTGGGTTTATCCTCAGGATAAGCTCCGCTAACGCGGACTCAACCAAATCTACAAAGTGCTACAAAGTGCCAATTTTTTATGATTTTCATTGAAGCAAACATGATATAACGCCTAACACCTAAAACCTCAAAAATTATGACACAAACAAAAACAAAACTTCCCCCCTCTCAACATGAATTTGCCGAAATTCTTCACCGCCTCGAAGCAGGTGGAGCAATGCTACCAGATACCCCAGAAAACCTAATGCAAATTATCGGTATTTATAAAGCTTATGCAGTACCAATGGATTTCTATTGGCGCGACTTACTTTATATTGCCGAACGAGTATTTTTAAACCCCTTACCCTTCTTTAAATACTTCCTGCCAAAAGAATATTTAGAACTTCATAACCACTATGCAGGTGATGATGCAGACTTGCGAGTTTGGCGCGGAGAAGCAACAGCTCATCCAGAACTTTTAGCATTTATTGAAAAGGGAGAAAGTGGCAAAAAATCAAAATTATTACATCATTTATGGCATGACAGAATTAATATGGAATTTGCAGAAGCTTGTATGCGGGCAATGTTTTGGCATCGGGAAATGGGAGGTAAATTTGACCCTTATTTAGATACTCCTGAATATAAGGCTGCAGCGGATAAAGCAATTAAAGCTTATTTTAAAGGAAATCCTGTAATGTTAGGTCTGTATAAACTATTCCCAGAAATGTTTATCGAACAGGTCAGACAACTTTCTTATTACAGTAACCTTGGTTTATTTTGGGAAGTAATGGCTGCTGTTTTTTTTGAAATGTTTGATTTATATAACGAAGGGAAATTAACCAGCGTTCCAGAAGCAATGAATTTCCTAGTAAATGGAATTTTTGCTGTAGCAGATCGCCCGATTTATCATCATGTTTATATTCGTGGTGAGTTACACGAAATTATTCCCAAATCTTGTGGTTTTACTTGGTTATTTGAAGCTGCTTTACCTTATGTAGAAGCTGTCTTTTATCGCACTGCACCCTTCCGTGGTACAAAGTCTTATAATGCTCAGGCAAAACAAGTACCAGAAAATCAAAAATACTTTCATTATGGCATTCTTTATGCAGATGTTTTTCCAGTAGGAAATGCTGGTATTCCTCCCACATTATTAATGCAGGATATGCTGCATTTTTTACCATCATTTTTAGTTGATTATTACAAACAAAATTGTCGGGGCGAAGATGATATGTTGATTCAGTTAGGAATTACTTTTCAACGGTCAATGTATTGTGTAACTTCCGCAGTTATTCAAGCATTAAGACAGGCAACATTACATCCTTTAGATGACCCAGACCTAGAACATTTAAAAGCAAATCGTGCATTTTTTGAAGCACAACTAGATAGGTTTAAGCGTCCAGAAGCTCGGTTGCGAGATATTCAGCGCCAAGATTATCGTTAATATAATTAGGGTTTGCGCTTCACTAGTCTTTTAGTAGGGGTAGGAGACAGGAGACAGGAGACAGGAGAAATGGGAATGAGTGAGGAGGTAGGAGCTAAGTTTTGTCCCAAGATTTTTCTGCCCAACTATGCGCCTAAAATGCGCTCCTTTTTGAGCGTTAAACCTTAAATTTCCTTGGCCAATTATCCAGAAATGATGAACAATTTCAGCAACTTTCTCAAGAAAATTATCTGTTTGTAGCCTTGTAGGCGGAAATAGGTTAACCTATTAACTCCTAGTCCTATAAAAGAAAAAGATGACCATGAAACCAAATTTCTTTGCACTTTTAATCGTATCTGCAGTAACCACAATGGCTGGTTGCACGAACCCTCAATCTACGCCAATAGTACAATCTGCACCATGCGAAAATCCTGTCACAGAAAACGATGTTCTAGCTGCACAGCAAAGCTGGGGCGAAGCCATTGTCGCCATTGGCAAGGCAGAAAATCCAGAAGCAGAAGCACAAAGTACTCTTGATAGGCTTTATGGTTATGATCTTGGTACGGTTTTGTTCAAACCAACACTGGCCAGTAATGAGCCATTCAGAGGTACAGAGAAAGAGGCTTTGTCTTATTTTGTCAGTGGGAGCATCAGCGAAGATAAAGGTTTTGCTCTTGCGCCCTATAACAATGTGCGCTTTGAGAATGAAGGAATTATTACCCACTGCGATACAGCTACCTCAATGGGTGAGTATTTTTTCACCAAAACAGACGGTAGCGAGATCAAGGTAGAATACACTTTTGGTTATGTTCGTGATGAAAACGGTGATCTGAAAATCAATCTGCACCATTCATCTCTGCCATATCAAGTGAAATAAGGGCGATCGGTAGTAACGGTCGATGGATGGGAATCCCGCGCAGAGCTTGTGTCGGGATGATATCAAGGGTAGAAAATTAACTCCAACTGCTTCGGCTGCTGATATTGCTTCACAAGCTTTCTGTCAATGTCAATTCCATGTAAGATTTTGATAGCATTTACTACTTCGGGATACTGTACCAAAACGGCGTAAATAGAAGGTTGGCATTATATACTGCAGCGAGTCAGAGAAAGGCTCTGAAACCCTTATGATTCCCTAATCCTTATGATTCCCTTCCGTTATTGTTTGAAATATAGCGCTGTGCGCAGGCAACAGGCAATATGCAACAGGCAACAGGAGGAATAAAAACCCGTTTGCGCAAGCATTCCGTAGGAATCACATAAGACTTTTAGCTATTGGACATCTCCTGTAATTTGTAAATATGCCAGCGCACATTGCTATAACTTTCAGATCATAAAAAAGTAAGATAGCTCTAACCCATATAAATCAATACTTTTAAGCTTTAATTGCCCCTAGTTGCACGAACCTTTGAACTACGCCTAGTTCGAGAAGCCGGAAATATTGTGACTCCAGAAGAAATTGGTATTATAGAATACGGTACTTTTGTATTAGATTCAAAAGTGTTAATGGTACTAGGGTATGAAAATTGTGGGGCAGTAAAAGCAACAATGGATGGTAAACCTGTTCCAGGTCAAATTGGCAGTATAATTTCTGCTATTAAACCTGCTGTAGAAATTGCTAAAGGTAGAGAAGAGATGGATATTCTGTAGAAAGTGCTGTTAAAGCTAATGTAATGGAGCAAATAAAAATTATCAATCTTTCTCCAGTGATTACCCAGTTAGTTCAGGAAAACAAATTAAAAACTTTAGGTGGTTATTACGATCTAGACGAAGGAAAAGTATATTTGATTAGTTAAAAGACATAGAAAAATCTGCATTACTTTCATTTGCCTGTGTTTTCTGTTTCTTAACAAAGTGAGAGTAATAAAATGTCCTGTCCTTAATTACTTTTTTTCAACATACATTTGTATAAAATGTTTGCTTTCTCAAATTCAAGAGAAGTAATGTTATACTCATAGTAATTCTGCAATATTATCGTTAATAATTTTGAAAAAGGATACTAAATCAGCATCGTTTTTTTAGTTGACCTGTATTTCCGATTTGATTATTTATGAGATGATAAATTTACTCTTTTTCCTCTCTCAGTTAGATATTTTTGAAGATGCTCCTCTGATGTGACCCAAGCCTTTAAGTTTGCATCCCAAAAAAACTTTATTTTATTCCTAATTCTCAGAGTATGAATCCTCTGAAAAGATACTCCTAGAAGTCTAGCTACATTAGTTTGAGTCAATTTATCTTTCATAGTTGATAGGTTATATCATGTTCGGATAATTACTTATAATAAAATTTTTGTTTGCAGTTGGGCTTGAGCCTCTACAATACTTACTATTATTGCTAGAGCAAAACTACAAGCCTCATTATAACTGTTCTACCGAACATGATATTAGTTTATATTGTGATGTTTTTGAATAAATCTAAAAGTTACATCTATAAATAATGACCTATTCAGGTATTGTAGATGTTCTAATATCATCATAAATAGTAAAAACCTATGCTTCAACAGAAGTATTACTGAACTTTAATGATTTTTATGTGTATTCAAAAATTATATCTATCCTAGAGAATTTACTCAGATACTACACTAAAATACCCAGTTAAGCTTTTTCTGTCATATTTTTTTGTCTGATTTTCTAGTTACTCATGCTAGTATCGGGACTTTGATATTTTTTAGGTTAAAAATAGCTTCAAACTCAACGGTAGCAAGGAAAATACGTTGCTCTAGCTAAAAATGGCTCAAAACTAGATAGGGCTTACTGATTAAATCTAAAAGCATTGACAGATAAAGGTTTTAGCATTTTTTAGTTAGAAAAAGTCCAAGCTTTTAGGTCGTAATGGTTCAAAAAATTAGCATTTTCGGCCAGAGTTGGGCAGAAAAATCAAGGGAAAATTCTTACTCCTACTTCCTCGCTCCCGACCCTTTTCTCCTGTCTCCTGTCTCCTGTCTCCTACCCTCACCCATAAGACTTTTGAGCGCAAACCCTAGATATATCAAGGAAGAGGCTATTTTGACGTTAAAGCATTATACAGCAAGGGTTTAAAACTATTTTTAAACCATTTTTTGCTAAAGTCCCGGTATTGAACTAATACCAATTCCTGCTTATGAAAGAAAATTATAATTTTTTCCTGCTCTCTTGAAGTAAAAAATAGTATATTTTGCTGCTTGAAATCTTTAATCAGAATAGAAGCTAATCCATGGTTTCAAAGAGTAGATATAGCAGAAGGAAGAAGAAATAAGGAAGGCTTTAGTTATCTAGGAGAGAAAAGAAGGAAAAATTTTCGTTGTCTGAACTTTAAGCTTTTGATATGTCCTAAGCTTTCCTGAGACTGCTATATTTCGGAAAAATACCTGTATTAAGTCGCAAACTACTGTCAGATGCCCAATAGTCTAATAATATTTGCTATACATCCTTCTTTCCTACTATCAATTAAGGTGTTCCTTTTATTCCATAGATATAAATCTAGATTTAGCATTCCTTGGTACGGTTGTGTAAAAATATCTGGCAAAAAGGGAATAGGCAGGGACTAGAGAAAAAGGCATAGGGAACTAGGGATAAGAGTTTCAGACTTTCGATATATTTTTGATTTTTTACAAACGATTTAGGATTGCTATTATAGTGTCAACTTTTGTGACATTTTTCTCTATCTTCACAAGTTCTTCATATTTATAGATTACCTTAATTGGCAAGGTTAGCAACTTGACCTAAAAGCTGAGATATAAATATCAAATTGGCATTTGGAGATAAGAGAAGTGCAATCAGTTTATATAATTCTATTAACTCTTTCTGCGAGTTCTGCATTAATTTATAAGCACACCTCTGAAGACATATCCATTGATTTTTCAGCTTTTAATAGTGCTTAGTTTATTTTGTTTTTACAAAGTTTACTCACTAGATAGCGAAGATATAAGTTAATTAAAAGAAGCTTATTTCAAGTTTTTTAACACAATTTTTATGGTTTTTGTAGCTGAACCTATCTATATAGATACAAGGCTTCAATAATTTAGTCTGATTTTAATTACCCTGATAAAATCATCAGTTATTTGTTAGGGGTTTGTTGTTAAATCTTGTCATATTTTTCAAATAAATTTGAGGTATATTATGCACACTTGTCCTTGTTGCTCTACAACATTACTACGCCATGCACGTCATAATACTATTTACTGGTATTGTCCACGATGTCGAGAAGAAATGCCTGACTTAGAATTAATGCTATTAACTCGTTCTCAAGTATTTCAGACTCGTGGAGACTGGTTAAGTTCTCGTAAACAAAACTCTAGAGTATTAATAAATGTCCCAGCATAGATTATTTCCATCCGCTGAAAAACCTTTTTTGTTTGTAAATACTATTAAGGAAAGGAGTCTTTTTGAGGCTTCTTATTTTTTTTAGTACGAAAATTGAAAATTGATATTTTAATTTTTAAAAAGAATATTATATGAATATAGATTAATACTTCCTACAGATGATTGATTAGGGAGATTGGGAGGTTGGGAGATTGGGAGATTGGGAGACTGGAAAATTGCATAATTACTTGTATTTCATGTAAAATTATTGTTTAACTATCTCGTCTTGCTCAACTTTTATTTCAGCTTTTGTGAAATAACTGTAGAATTATTTTTGATGTTTCATATTACAAATAATCAGGCGTTGTATAATTGCGGGATGATAATCACATTTGCACCCATCTGAAAATGTTGATAGATTAAAACAAATTTTTTGACACATATCAAAATCATCCCATGATGATGCAACGCCAATAATCAAATTAAAGTAATATCAATTTGGATAGCGGGACTTTGATATTTTTGACAGTGAAAATGGCTTAAAACTCAACCCTAGCAAGGAAAATACGTCAACAGGCTAAAAATGGCTCAAACTCTAGATATATCAAGAAATAGGCTATTTTGACGTTAAAGCATTACACAGCAAGGGTTTAAGGCGATTTTTAATTATTTTTTTGCTAAAGTCCCGATAGAACTCCGTTCCGCTGACGCGATGAACGACAAACTTTCTCCTCTTCTTCTGTTTACTCTTGACTTTACTTTGACTGACCGACGGCAACCCTACCTGATGACTCCCTCGTGATTTACAACTATTCAACCGGAGATAATATAAGAACATATTCTCCTGACTGCTGAATGCTGACTATTGACTGATAGAGGTCCCCTAAGTATTTGTAACAAACATTTATCATACCTGATATAATACCTTCCTGCCATAGCTTAGAATAACTGTACTATCAATTTAAGAGTAAGGCATGGGAACTATTTGGGAACTAGACTTTTACAGTCGTCCAATACTTGATGAAAGACAAAAAAAACTCTGGGAACTCTTAATATGCGAAAGTCCCCTAGATATTAATCATCCTACAGACTCTTTGTATCGTTACTCTGAGTTTACAAGTAACCAAGAGGTAAACTCAATTTGGCTACGGAGCGCCATTGAAAAAGCGATCGCTGATGCTCCAGAAGCACCTCAAAAAATTCGCTTTTTCCGTCGTCAAATGAACAATATGATTACCAAAGCTTGTGGAGAAATGGCCATTCCTGCGGTTCTAAGTCGTCGCACCTACGCACTCAACCAGTGGCTACAACAACGAATGGAAGAAGTTTATCCCACTTATTCTAGTTATCAAGCAGGAACAAATCCTTCAATTCAATACATGAGTCCCGCACCACAACCTCTACCAGATGCCTTAATTGGAGAAAAATGGGCATTTGTTAGTTTAGAAGCTGAGGCTTTTGCAGAAATGTCAGAGTGGGACATTGATTTTGAAGAAGCTTTTCCCCTGAGCATGATGGGTCTTGCACCCAATTTACAGATTCCAGGTTTAATTATTTATTCATCTAGGGCAAAACCTTTAGCCGCTTGGATGTCAGGATTAGAATTAGCTTTTGTCAAATTTAATTCAGGTCCCCCAGCTAGATTACTCCTGGAAACTGGAGGTAATGATTGTTGGATTTTAGCTAATCTGGCTAATTCATCAACTATTGAGGAAGCTAAAAGATTTTCCGAAGCAAAGTCGAAAGTCAAACAAGTTCATTTTCTGGCTGTACAGTCAAATCCAGAATCTGAATCGTTTGCTGGTTTTTGGTTGCTGCAAGAAATTAATATCTAGTTAAGTTTTGGGTACTGGACGTTGGTAAAATCCTACTAACAACTCTATTGTCCAAAATCATAAATCCCAAACAGAATTTTATGACCCAATTAGCAGAACAACTGCTAGAAGTAGCTGCCAAAGCAGGAGCTGAGGCAGCAGAGGTATTTCAAGCCCGATCGCACTGCCGGCCCGTATTTTTTGAAAGCAATCGACTCAAACAACTAGAAAGCACTCAGTCAGAGGGTATAGCGCTCCGACTTTGGCGAAATGGATGTCCAGGAATAGCTGTAGCTCATGGGCCAGTGGAACCTAAAGCTTTAGTAGAACTTGCCTTGTCTATAAGTAGTCTTAATCAACCAGAATATATTGAACTATCCTCGAAAGCGAAAAATCGATATTATCCTAACCAAGGAATATCTATATCAGTTGAACAACTTGTAACTTGGGGAAAAGAAGCGATCACATTAATTCGAGAAGTTTATCCAGATGTGATTTGTCATGGAGAATGGGACTGCGAAATTGAATCTACTCGTTTAGTTAATTCCCTAGGACTAGATTGTCATCATATAGATACCACCCTTAGTGGTTATTTAGAAACTGATTGGGTCAGAGGTGACGACTTATTAAATATATCTGATGGCCAAATTCAGCGTAATGGTCTTGACCCCAGGAAAGTAGCAAATAGAATCTTGCAACGATTAGATTGGGCACAAAAAAATGTTATACCTCCTAGAGGTAGAGTACCTATTCTATTTACGGCTAAAGCTGCAGATTTATTATGGGGTACTTTCTCTGCTGCTTTGAATGGCAAACAAGTTTTGGAAGGTGCTTCTCCTTGGAGCGATCGCTTAGGGGAAGTTGTGACTAACAAACATATTACTATTTCCCAAGAACCAGAGGAAGGACCGTTTAGTTGTCCTTTTGATGATGAGGGTACTCCTGCTCGTTCTATAGTATTTATTCAAAACGGCATTTTACAATTGTTTTATACAGACCGAACTACTGGCAGATTATTGGGGAGTGGGACTACTGGTAATGGGTTCCGACCAGATTTAGGTAGCTACCCTACACCAGAATTATTTAATTTTATAGTTAAGCCAGGAGAGCGATCGCTAAAGGAATCAACTACTATGTTGGATGATGCAATTATAGTAGACCAAATTCTGGGTGGCGGTGCTGGTATTTCTGGTGACTTTTCGATTAATGTTGAACTTGGCTATCGTGTGAGAAAAGGTGAAGTAGTTGGTAGAGTTAAGAATACAATGGTTGCTGGTAATGTCTATACAGCATTAAAGCAATTAGTCACATTGGGAAATGACGGCGAATGGAACGGTTCTTGTTATACTCCCCATGTAATTGTAGAAGGATTATCTACTATTAGCAGAATAGATTGAGTTACTTACGCAATCATTAATAATTATTATTAGCTCTTAATTTGATTTTGATAGTAATATCATATCCGCTTAGTTAGCGATCAAAAATTTTATCCTTTTCTATACTTTCCGATAGTTCTTGATCGAATAATTAAGGCTTAAATCCTGTTATTTTTTAGCATAAATAAATCAAAAAAATTATGTTCGCCAATCCTACCCGTTTTCAGAAGAGGTGATTATTAATTATTAATTGTTGAACTTCTTTCTCCCCTTAGTCACTTATAAGTGGAACTTTAACTTCTTCTCGGATTCGGTATTAATCCTTCTTTTGTTAAATAGAGGATAAATCAACAATTCCTGCATCCTATAATTTTTGTCTAGAAAACGATTTCCCCTTTTTGCCTCTAAAAAAATCTTTAACAAAAATCTTACATACTTTCTTTCCACAAAAGTTACAGAGGAAAGTTCTTTTTGATTATATGTGGGTTGAAAAATCTGATCTTGTATTAGAGCTTAATTATCCCAGATATTAATATATATTTACAAAGTAAAGATTTGATAAATTTTCTGCTTGACTCTTTAATTTTCTTCTAAATAGGCTTTACAATCCTGATCAAATAAAAAACATCTATATTATTCAAAAATGATGAAATAAATGGTTCAGATGAAAAAGAAACTCTTGAAGGTGGTGGCGGTAATGACACAATAGATGGCGGTCTTGGTGATGATGTCATTATTGGTGGCAAGGGAGATGACAAGATAAATGGAGGATGGATAGGTTCCGGTGACATTGGTAAAATTCAAAGACTTTGCTATTACTGTAGATGATTTAATCTCGCTTATTAACGAAGGCTAAATCTAAAACCAAGCAACCCATGAAAAAAGCAGTTAATCGAATGAGATTTCTAATTTTAAATCTCATAGATGAAATCCACCATAAAACAGCTTTATTCCTAGTTCAAAACTTTGAAGAGTAATACTAAATCTGGTTGTCAAAACCATTTTATCATCAAGGAAGATAATCTGGATAAATTGAATGGCCAAGAAAGCTTATCTAGCTCCGCATTTGAGTTCATTTGAACTCGGACAAAAGTACCTTAAAAGTCAAGATTCTGTAGAATCCAGAAGATGGCACTTATACCAATTTCATAAAATATTGCTACAGTGGTTTTCTCTGCTGGTCGGAATTTAGAGATTAATACTGTAACGACCTTTTTTGAATTTGGTATTACTTTGGGAACTCTCCTTAGGGTAGACTCTAATACCAATTTCATAAAATATTGCAAAGCGTGACGACACAGGGAACACTTAACTGGGAACAGGGAACAGAGAAAGAAAAACATAAATATTAAAGAGGAAAAAAGGTGGAAATTTGAGAATTTATGGAATTTATAATTTTTTCTTTTAGGAATAAATCACAAATTAAGATGTAACTGCCTTTGCGTGAATTTGGTATAAAAAATAGTGCGTTCGCGTTCGCGTTGCCGAGCAAATCGCTGTAGGAATCAATTATGATTATGCCAAAGAAATCCTGAATAGATATAATAAGTGAGGAGAAGAAGGGATAAAAATATCAAAAATCAGCATTTGAGACCGCGAGGGGGTAAGAAGTCATTGCGACCGGACATGAATTGCTACCGGACATGATATGACTACTGTCGTGATCGGTATAAAATCTTTTGAAGTAGGAGTCAGGAGTCAGGAGTTATATAAAATCTGGTAGCATTGGTGTAATTAGATTCATAGTGTGGGGAGGGTGGGGAGATCAAGAAAGATTTGGCAATGGTGCTCAGATGGAATATTTTTTTATACCGAATTAAGCAAATTTGAGATCAGGAGGCGAGAGAATCACAAAGATTTAGTAGTTATGACGATTCGAGCATTTTCAGGACTTACGCAACAGCACTAATTATACTGGATATATCTGGAATTATCACCAACTTATACGCTGTATATAGCGGTACTGCGTAAGTCCTGATTTTTTTGATGTCCAATCAAACTGATTTGAGATCATTTGTTTTTTTTTCAATATTTATTCCCTCTTCCTTCTTCCTTCTTAATTTGAATTAATTTTTCTGCTAATTTAATTGCTTCAACTTTAGTGGAAATTTTTCCCTCAGCTCGTGCTATTTTAATTTCTGTTAATAGTTGACCAATTATCGGACTTTTGGGTAATTTTAAGACTGTAATTAAATCATTTCCGTTCAATAAAGGAGTGGGGTGAGCAACTTGGTCTTCTGGATTAATATAACGTTTAACTAAACAATCAATTTCTGTTATGGATATTCCTTTTCCTACTCCTACAACTGCTAAAGCAGGAAAATTTTTTCCTATTTCTTGAAATAAGAAAAATTGTTGCCTCACAGACATCTGAGAAATTTCTATTTCTGACAGTTTAGCTAAACCTTTAATAACTGCAATTGTACTCCTAATTTCTGCATTGCTATACTTCAACCCCATCAATTCAACTTCTGCTTTTTCTGGATCGGAATTAACTAATATTGCTAACTTAGCGATCGCCAACAAAGAGGTTTTTACTGTATCGCGTACCCCTCTTGCTAACTCATCTTTTAACTGATACCAATTTTTTCCTAACTCCTCTGCTGCTATGTCTACTTGTTTTGCTATTTCCCAATTTTCTCCCGCAGTAGGAAAATAACTCGAAAGTAAACCATCTTTCCCAGCTTTTTCTATCCAAACCATGCCTTGGGGATGACTCAATAAATAACCTAATTCTGTCTGCACTCTTTCTGCTGCAACTTGGGTCAGCAAAGGTGCAAACTCTCGAATAACTGTTTGAGTTTCTGGTGAAATAACAAAATCTAACTGTGCTGCTTGACGATATGCGCGTAATAGTCGGAGAGGGTCATCTCTGAGATTAGCAGATTTTACCATTCTAATTATACCATCTTGCAAATCCTTCAGAGCATTAAATAAATCTATCACCTCATCATTAAAAGGATTATAAGCGATCGCATTTATTGTAAAATCTCGTCGCCATAAGTCTTCCTCCAGACTATTACCTTCTATTTCAGCAAAATCAACTGTAGTCCCTTGAAATACCACCCTAGCAATTTTTCGTTCGGCATCCAATACCACAAACCCCGCTTGATACTGCTTCGCAATACTTTTGGCAATGTTAACTGCTTGGTCGAGGATAATAAAATCTAAATCCAGATAATCACTTTTGCGCTTCAGCAAAGCATCTCGCACAGATCCACCGACCAAATAAACAGGTTGGGGCAGGATTTCTCGGTCAAATGGCCAATTTTCCGGAGATAAAGCAGACAGGGAATTGATCGACATTGCTAAAAAAATCAAGTGAACTTCTCTGTAATTAGGGCTTGCGTATGGAAAGTCTTTTTGCTGGGGTAGGAGACAACCCACCCCTCGCCCCTCCCCCTCCCAGGAGGGGAAGACAGCTATACTGGAGACAGGAGAAATAGGAATGAGCAAGGAGGTAGGAGTAAGAATTGTAAGAATGATTTTTCTACCCAACTATGCGCCTAAAATACTAACTTTTTGAGCCTTTTAGACTGAAAAATTTGCACTTTTTTCGACCCCAAAAAGGCACTTGTCTTTATATGTCAATGCTTTTAGATTAGATCGGTAAGCCCTAATTAGACTTTCTGAGTAGGAAATCAGCGCTACGCACAAGTCAGAAGTCAGAAGTAATCTCCGATCTGAAATCCGGTTATACAGTTATCGCACTTTCTACTTCCATTCAATGCAGATATAAAATACTGGAATATCTCCAGATAATTCCCACTCTCATCCTTCCTTTCTCCTGACTTATGACTCAGTCCTCCTGACTCCTGACTTCGAGAGAGATACGATAACTAATTACCCGGATTCTATATGACTGGGTTTGAGCATTTAGGAACGTCCTAAGCTCTGCTTCGACTGCTATAAAATTAATTTGGGCTAGAATATAAACTCATTAAATCATTAAAATAGAAAATTATACCATGTCCGGATGATTAAGTTTAATAAAAATGTTCTATTGAAGCGATCTTGAAGGAATATCTCAAGTTTCTGCTCTGTTTCCAGTATTCAATCTTGAATTTAGACCTACCACCTACCACCTACCACCTAAGAACTTTATTATCACTAATCAAACGGACACGATATTATTGCATCAATTAAGATGAGAGTTGAGGATTAACGAGGTACTTACAAATGTGTATTTGTGTTAACTGCCACTATGTAGATCGGTGTGTTACCTATCATGCTGTAGAAACTCAGCACGAACAACTTCATTTAACAGAAAATCCAGACTTTGACCCGGTTGAACCTACAATCAATGTTAACATTCGTCCTCAAAATAATGAAATTGAAATGGAGTGGGATGTTGTTGGTTGTGAAAGTTTTAAAGAAGAAATGGGCAAATGGGCAAAATTAAGACCAGGTGAACTCATCCCTACTTAAAGTAATTCTAATTCTTTATTTCCCCTTCTTTTTATAGATAGAGTGAGAGTAGGAAATAGTACAGAACAGGAGATTTTATGTTCGCTCAAATTATTTACTATTTATGAATATAGCGAAACTCCCAGACAACAGGCAATAGGGGGAATAAAAAGCTAATAATATTAGACTTTTAGCTATTGGGGAGTTCCTGCAATTTGTAAATGTACCAGCACACCCTGCTATAACTTTATCTCCCACTTCTTTAGGAAAAAGAAGAGTTATTAATTTGTTCTATTTTATAACTGAAAGAAAAATATAGCGTTTATTCCCTGTTTACCGAATTACTACTCTGTAGGGACGTTGCATGCAAAGTCCCTAGCTACTCCCTAAAAATTACGAATTTTGTACCTCATGCTTCTTGGGAATTAAAATATCATCAAATCAATAATAAAAATCTTTATTTATCTATTCTATTCTCATGAGTTATTGCTACTTTCCCACCTGCAAAAATCCACAAAATCCTACTAAGGCTGAATTTTGTCAGAGTTGCAACTCTCCATTATTACTAATTCCCCCAACAACTGGTGAAAATGAAAAAATAGAAACAAAGAAAATTATTTCTTCGCCAGATAATAATCTCAAAATAGCTAACCAGTCTCGCTACCGTATTCTTAAATTAATTGGGCAAGGTGGTTTTGGTAGAACTTTTTTAGCAGTAGATGAAAAAGATTCTATTCGACAAGTTTGTGTAATTAAACAGTTTTTTCCTCAGAATAAAAATTATTACCATTATGACCAAAATTCTCTTCAATCTTCAGAAACAATTTCTGGTAGTGAGTCTCTTCAAGTAAAGACAAAAACTAAAAAAGCTTCAGAATTATTTCAGCAAGAAGCACAACAGTTAAAAACTCTAGGTATTCATTCTCAGATACCCAAACTACTAACTTATTTTCAAAAGGATGGACAACAATATCTAGTTCAAGAATATATTGAAGGCAAAAATCTCGCCCAAGAATTGGCAGAAAAAGGTATCTTTACTGAAGCTAAAATTCGGGAATTGTTAAATGATTTATTGCCAGTATTACAGTTTGTGCATAAATCGAAAGTTATTCATCGAGATATTAAGCCAGAAAATATTATTCGTCGCACTACTGGTCAACTGGTTTTAGTAGATTTTGGTGCTGCTAAATTAGTAGAAAAAAAAGGTTTACCTCAAACTGGAACTATTATTGGTAGTGCTGCTTATACCGCTCCCGAACAACTTATGGGTAAAGCAGTTTTTGCTAGCGATCTTTATAGCTTGGGTGTTACTTGTATTCATCTTTTGACTCAAGTTTCACCTTTTGATTTGTTTGATAGTAGAAATAGTAATTGGGTATGGCGAGATTATTTAAAAATTCCTGTTAGTAAAGAACTCGGTCTAATTTTAGACAAGATGTTGGAAGGTGCAACAAATCGACGTTATCATTCTGCCACTGCTATTATTAGACATCTTAACCCTCAGTCTAATTATATGGAAAATGTTTATTTCTCTCCTTCTTCAGCAGTGCCGAAAAAGTTGACTGAGCAAGCAGAAATTAGACGGCAGTTACAGGAAGTTTTGGCTACTGAGTCGGTTAAAGTTCAGGTGAGTCGTGTCAAAAAAACTTTGACTGTTGTTATTAGTAGAAATCCAGGAAAAAAGGCTAATTATTCTCAAATTTTAAAGACTATTTCTGCGAAGTTAACTGATTTAAAATTGCAAAATATAGATAAAGTTAAATTACTAGGTAAGCTTCAGGGTAAGACTGTGCCAGAGTGGCAACAAATATTGAGAATGGATCGTAAAGCTAGGTGGAAAAATAAAATTTTGAGATTACAAAAAAATGAGCATTTTATAAAGATTTTGCAGTTAGGAACTCAGAATTTTTGGTGGGCTAGATTTAAGGAAAAAGAATTTTGGTTAGATGCTTTGATGTTTGCTTTTGCTTGGTTTATTTTTGGCTATCGGATAATTATTTGGCATCCGATAATGGCTGTTATAATTGCATCAGTTTTTATTACAGTTAAACATCTGGTTATAAAACAGAATAAATTGGCAACTAATAATTTATTTACTACTGTGGCAACAGTATTTTTAATCGTGGGTTTGTTAGGGGAATATTTTTGGATTTCTGATATTTTTGGGTTGCTTTTAGGTTGCTTATTTGTGGCTTTACCAATATTTTATGCTAGAGAGGAAATATAATTAGGGTTTGCTGAAAAAGTCTTATGAGTAAAAGTAGGAGGACCGAGTCAGGAGACAACCCACCCCTCGCCCCTCCCCCTCCCAGGAGGGGAAGACAGGAGAAATGGGAATTATAGAGGAGGTAGTCGGATATATTTGTCCCTTGATTTTTATGCCCTTATCTGCCCAAAATGCTAAATTTTTGAGCTTTTTTGACCAAAAAGTTGCACTTTTTTCCCTCCAAAAAGGCTAAAGCTTTTATAGATAAAGCCTTTGAGGATTAATCAGCAAACCCTAATTATTTAGTAGTTTTATCGATATATCCATATAGTTATTTATTGTAGATGCAGGGAATAGGAAACCGAGCTAATTTTGCGAAGTCAAAAGTCAGAAGTTATTTTGATACGTCGCCCTACCAACGACTCTCCTACCTGACTCCTACCGACACCAGAAGTATTTGTAGAAAA
Source organism: Okeania sp. SIO2F5 (assembly GCF_010692685.1). Classification (NCBI taxonomy): domain Bacteria; kingdom Bacillati; phylum Cyanobacteriota; class Cyanophyceae; order Oscillatoriales; family Microcoleaceae; genus Okeania; species Okeania sp. SIO2F5. Next base: position 34,421 of record NZ_JAAHGU010000002.1, read on the forward strand.
TATTTATCACGTCTGATATAAAAGTTGATTTTAGCCAAAAATAAAATTAATCTTCCTTCTTGCTTCTTGCTTCTTCTTTCTTGCTTCTTGCTTCTTCCTTCTTCCTTCAATAACAATGACAAATACAGAGAAAAAATACGGTTTAGGAATTCATACAAGTAGTCCAGAATTAGGTTTAGCGATTACTGATTTTGCTGAAGATATTCGCTGGCAAACTTGGAATTTAGGGCGAGATTTATCTACTCATTTACATCAGAAATTGCAGGAGTTTTTATCACCTCAAACTTGGCAGGATTTAAGCTTCATTGCTGTTGCTAAAGGCCCAGGAAGTTTTACTGGTACTCGTATAGGTATAGTAACTGCCAGAACTTTAGCTCAACAGTTAAATATTCCGCTATTTGCAATTTCAACCTTAGCAGCAGTAGCTTGGTCATATAAAAATCAAGACCGGGATTTATCTCTACAAATGCCAGCTCAAAGAAATCAGTTATTCACAGCTATTTATCAACTTGAAGAAATGGGTATGAATTCTCTTTTAGAAGAGACACTAATGACTCCAGAAGTATGGGAAGAAACTTTGAAAAATTGGCAAAATTCCTATGAATTAATTAAGGTTGAAAATGCTTTAGGAAGTTCTGTTTTAAGTCTATTAGAATTAGCTCATTTAGAATGGCAAAAAGGAAAGCGATCGCATTGGTCTGCAGCATTACCTTTTTATGGACAACATCCCGTTATTGAGCGAGGGAGTATGGCAGCGGTTAGGGACGTTACATACAATGTCCTACAGAGAAGTAAACATCAGAATAATTAACAATAACTGGCGTACTAATTATCAAAAAAGTTATTTACTTAGGGTGTTAATTACTTAATAATTGAAGTGTCACTTAAGTTCAGCATTCTTTTTTTTCGCTTGGTATAAAATCAACTGTTTTAAATTTACTAATTCTGCTTTTTGATTCATCAATATATATACAAAAGTTTTCGAGTTGATAAAGTACGAAGTTTTATGCTTTTAGGGAAGAGCGGTGCGACCCCGCGTCGGTGACAGACGCATCTGGTAGCGCACCAAGAGAGGGAACATCGGATCTGGGAACAGGGAATGAATAAAAATTGTAGATTATTCTTAAAGTTTACCTTACTATCCTGAAATTTGCTGTAGTATTATGTCTGCTTAATTACAGCAAATTCCAAGTATATGAAGTACAGATATTAACAATTAAATGTTTGTAGTACGGGAATCTTGCCCGCTATGGGTGTACCTCACAAAGGTGGAATCTTTTGTATATTTGTATATCAAGTTGAATCGTAAACATGGGAAAATTAATGATGTTGAAGCTGAGTTAATAGGTATAGCACAAGGAAGAAGGAAGTTTGAAAAATCTTGCGTTGTCTGAATTTTAAGCTTTTGATATTTCCTAACCTTTGCTTCGACTTCCTATAATACTAAACCCGGTTTATAGAATATCCTTTTATGTAGATGGGGATATTAGGATGTAGGAAAAATTAGGAGAGGATTTAATCTTACATCCTATAAAGTATTTTTGAGAACCGGATTTGGTATAATTAAGGAGGAGAGAAAAAGTAAAATAAGAGACAGTAGAGTTTTTTGTTACTAATTTAAGCAGACATAATATTAGGATAAAATTTTTCAATTAGTTTGTCACCCTAAGAGCTGATTTATCAAGTAAATATTAAGAGGCTGAATTTCTGGCAATACAAGGGTTTTGGGAGTTATAGTCCAATAATGCCTAAATCCCTGAGAATTAGATGAAATCATAATTTAGAGCTAAGTTTACAAATCAGCTCTAAATTATGATTAGTATCTAATATCAAATATCAAAATTTTTGCTACATCTTATTGAGAGCAGGTAGTTGGTAGCAAAGAGTAGGAAGATAAGGAATAATCTATCTTTATTTCATTGCTAATAATTGCTAAAAACATTACTAGTCCTGACTTATTTCTGAATAACTGAAGTGTTCAAAAAATATATCATTATTTTTAGGAATTGCTCTAATACTCCTTACTGTTTTTCCTTATGCGCATCATTGATTTTTTGCTTTTTGTGATTTGACTAATTTTGGCCTCTCTTTCTGCTTTTGTATTTTGTTTCTCTTCCATTTTTTCTTGCCAATCATTTAGTTGGTTGAAAAGTTTTTGATTAATATTAAATACTTGTTTTTTAGACATTATTTTTACCTCATATATCTATGCAAAAAATCAAAATAGATAGAGACTATGTTAACCTCTATCTACTTATTATAGCTATGAAATAATTTTCCATAGGGGTAGTAAAATTCCTACTAAAGCACCTATCAATAAAGTTATAATAGCTAAAGAACTAATACCAAACCCTAAAGTTCGCTTCTCTGCAGCCTGATAATAACCCCAAGCAAATAAAATTCGCCCCACTACCCAAACTGTACCAATACCAGCACCCCATAGTGGGCTAATAAATATAGAAAATAGCCACAAAGACGGTAAAAATAAAATTATTTGTTCTACAGTATTTTGTTGTACTCTTAATACCCGTTCAAAATTTTGCTCTCCAGTCATTTGAGGAGGCATAATGTTGTATTTTGCTCTAGCTCTACCAACATTAATAGTCACAATAAAATACATGAATAAAGAGACAACTGTTATTAAACTAGGCCACAGAATTGCTTGTGTTTTTAGCATAGCGATCGCTTTTGAAAGATTATTTATTAAGGCAACTTTATTCACATAATAGTTTTGATGTTTATTTTTCACAAGTAGGCGATCGTTACCATTTTATCGAAACGTAGGGTTTTGTCCACTATAAAACCCCATCTATTTAGAGCGAAGATAGATGGACTCCCCAAGGTAAAAATAGGTGATTTCCTAACGAATGCTGACTCTTCCAGAGGAGCTTTCTTTCGGAATGCTCCGTAAACGCAAATCGCAAACTATCTTACCTATTTTAACAATTAATTTAACTCAAAACATACACAATTAAATATTTTTATACTATAGTTATAAGTATAAAGTTAATTAAAGTAGGTCAATATAAATGATAATCTATGAGTTCAAAGTTAAAGCTAAACCAGCACAATACAAAGCAATAAATGATGCATTCGTACATCTCAATTCATTCAAAATAAGTACTTAAGATATTGGATGGATCATGATAAAATAGGTAAGTACGATCTTAATAAATATTGCAAAGTATTAGCTAAAGAGTTTAAATTTGCTTCTGAACTCAATTCAATGGCCAGACAGTCGGCGGCGGAAAGGGTATGGTCTGCGATATCTAGATTTTACGATAACTGTAAAAAAAAGGTTAAAGATAAGAAAGCGGTGCGACCCCGCGACGACGGTAGTCGCAAGCGGTCGGAACCCAGAGAGGTCTACTCGCCATGGGAATGGCGACCAAGAGAGGTAAAGCGCACCAAGAAAGGTTTTTTAAACTTTGGAAAACAGACTCGGTCTATAGAACCCATTTGGTATCTTTTGAGGAAAAGGCATAAATTTGGCGTTGCACAGCGACGAATGATTTGAGATTTTTGATTGAATTGGATTGTGGATTAATCAATTGCTAGAATGATTAATTAATGGTTATTTTTAGTCAAAGTCTAAACTAATTTTTGGCAATATCATTCCAGAATGTGCAACCCCATAAATTTAAGTAGCTAGTTAAGTAGCGATCGCCAATGCTCATAACCAATAGCTAGGTAAATGCCAGTCTTCAAGTAGTTTAACAGACAAAGAATGGGTTCTGATTGAACCTGCAAAAAAAAAGAAAACTTGTCCTACAAAATGGAGCAAAAGACAAATATTGGACGGTGTACTCTATCAACTGAAGAATGGTTGTAATTGGTCTGATTTACCCCAGGATTTACCTCCTTATTCCATAGTATTTTGGCAGCTACATTCAGTGGAGAGAATCAGGGGTAATGGAGAAGATTAGAGATGTATTACATTCTCAACTGCCTCAACAGGTAAAAAAACCGCTCCGGGACAACTTTAATTATTACAGGACTTACGCAAAGCTCCGCTAACACTGAAAAATCAAGCGCGATGGTGTCAAGACAATTACCATAGTTAAAACAAAGGTAAAAAACGTCTATCAAATGAAAAATAGCCCTGAATTTTATTGTAGGCTTCTTCAGGTCTTGGAGCAGATAATCTGAGAGTAATTCATGTTTGACTTGAGCAATAGTTTTTCCTATTTTCACTGCTAATCTTTTGACAAAATTCCAGACTAACATTCCACAAGCAATACGATTTATTTGAATTTTTCTCAGACGACATTCACAGAAGCCGATACCTGTTAATTGCTTAATTTATCTGTGACATTCCTCAATTTTCCATCTCGTTTAATATTCAAATTATATATCATCTTTACTGCATTTGCTTAGGTCATTAGTAGCAATATATTCTGTTCTAAGGATTCTTTGATAATGTAAGCCATGAAACCATCCTCAACTTAGTTGGAACACATCCAGCGCTGGTTATGGCAATAACACAAGATTTATGAACCAACTTGAAGAAAAGGAATGAAAATATCTAGGAGGAATCGCCAAAAACCGTTTGCGTAGCATTCCGTAGGAAAAAATAGTAGTTAGACAAAAATCTCAATAAGAAACGGAAATTAGAATAGATGAAGCCCGCTAAAAGCATACCAGTAGAGAAATTTGAATCAGTTATCTTAAGTATAGAAAAACCAAAAAGAGTTTGGGTTACCACATTTAGAGGATCAACTTCACGCCTCACAGGAGAAATAACTTTTGCTATGGTTATGAATGCTAATTATCTAGAAAAGGCAACATAAATTGATTATTTTATTACCAATGTTGAGCCGTCAAAAGTGACATCTGAGTGGATAGTAAATACTTACTCAAACAGAAATTGGATAGAGGTTTTTGACCGAGAGGCGCTGATGATGGTTAGGATTAAAAGAGTATCAAGTTAGAGATAAATGGAGTTTAGAGCGTGATTTTATCCTGGTATTTTGTGCTTATACTTTTATTATTTGTCATCAGTTAACTGGGGGACTACAAAGGCAATGGGGAAATAAACCTTTGAAGACATTTACTGATGCAATGGTACGCTTTTCGTACAGCCATGTCTTTCCGTTTTTTTAACTGGTTAACTAACAACATTGACGTCTTTTTCTTTCACAAAGAGAGTTTGGGCTATATTTGGGCTTAAAAGTTGTGTAAGTCCCGTTAGCTCAGTCAAGCTACCCAAAAGACGTAAGTTGGGCATAATCAGATACGCAGATGACTTGATTGTGACAGCCAACAACAGAGAAACTTTGGAAAATATCCGAGAAACTTTGAAACAATGGCTATATGAAAGAGGGCTACAAATCAGCGATGAGAAAACAAGGATAGTTCACATCAGGGATGGATTTAACTTTCTAGGGTTCAATCTAGGTAAATATAACGGCAAACTACTGATTAAACCCCAGAAAGAAAAGGTACTAGAATTCTGTCAACAAATTGGTAGAACAATTAAATCATGTGGTTCATGGTCACAAGAAAATCTCATTACCAAGTTAAATCCCAAATTAACAGGTTTTGCTAACTACTATCAAGGGGCAGTAAGTAAAGAAACCTTTAACTATATAAACTACAGGGTATGGAAATACCTTTGGAAGTGGGCTAGACCTAGGCAGCTGACTTTAATTTTAAACGCTAGCAAGAATATAGAACGATGGTTTGAAGGAATATTTCCATCCGACTCTACCAAGTCAAACGGTAAGCTCTACCGGGATTGCCTGCGGAGTGGACAAAGCCTTTAATTGCCAAACTAAAGCCACGTTGAAACAAGAAGTTAACGCCAAAACTACCTATGTCCAGTTAAGTCTAGATTTGGGTGGTTTGGGGTCAGTTTAATAGAGCGGTGAAAAACTCAAACGTCTTAGTTTTAATTACTATCTCACAAAACCAGATTCCACTAATCAACCAATGGAAATTTTTGATCCTAGATGAGCAAATAGTTAGAGAAAAAACCTTAACTTTAGAGGGTGCTTCACAAAATAATATTTAACGCGCCACAAAGATCGGACAATCTATTGAAAAAAAGTCCTTTAATCAATCTAGAATAGTTTTTTTAGGCCCAAAATATAATTAAAAACTAAAGAAGTCTAGAAATCTATATAAATTAAAGGTTTCACCGCTCCATATCACCCAACCACAGATTAGAATAAACCAGTGAAAGCTAGATTGTATGGGGTTTTCAGCAAAAAAATCCTGATGTTATCCCAAAGACTCACGCTTATCATAGGCAAGAGGATATGGGAAAGCATTATCAGTCAAAGGGTCTGAGGTTTTGCTAGGTGAAGGAAAAGGTTAAAGTTAATCACAAAAAGCCTAATAATTGAAAACCTATTGATGGTATCCCAAGACCTTACTTACTTGAACTTTAGATTTACTTGCTGCAAACTAAACCCTGCTAGAATATTCTGTCCAAATTAAAAAGGAGTTTCTCAATGAACAAAGGCGAATTAGTTGACGAAATTGCAAAAAAAGCTGATGTCACTAAAAAGCAAGCTGATGCTGTACTCAGTGCAGCCCTAGAAGCTATTATGGAGGCTGTGGCCAGTGGAGATAAAGTGACCCTCGTGGGCTTTGGTTCATTTGAATCAAGAGAACGCAAAGCCAGGGAAGGTCGTAATCCCAAAACAGGTGACAAAATGGAAATACCTGAAACTACAGTGCCTGCTTTTTCTGCAGGTAAATCTTTCAAAGAGTTAGTTGCAGACAAAAACGGTAAATAACAATATCCAGCTTTGACTAAACCAGTACACGGAGGAAATTTAGCTTGGGCAGCCACAATAGCAGGTTGTCCAGTATCTGCTATTCTTGATTTTTCTGCCAGTATTAATCCTCTAGGGCCACCAGATTCGGCTATCCATGCCATTCAAACTCAGATTGGCAAACTCAGAGCTTACCCAGACCCTAGTTATCAGGAGTTAAAGAGAGCGCTGAGTATAGTACATCCTCCTCTGACTCCAGAGTGGGTTTTACCTGGCAATGGTGCGGCCGAATTATTAACTTGGGCTGCCCTAGATTTGTCAAAGCTGGAGAAAACTTATTTGGTAACGCCAGCTTTTGGTGATTATCGACGTGCCTTGCAAACTTTTACCGCTAATGTGGTTGAATGTCCCTTAATCGTCGGGCGATCGCAATTACCTCAGTTGGACATAGGAGCTGATACTAATAAAGGACTACTTCTCAATAATCCTCATAATCCTACGGGAATGTTGATCAAGCCTGAAGCAATTGTCCCTTATTTAGAAAAGTTCGGTTTGGTAGTGGTAGATGAAGCATTTATGGACTTCTTACCACCGCCTCAACTAGAAAGCTTAGTGCCATTGGTGACAGAATTTGAGAATTTGGTCATTTTACGTTCTTTGACTAAATTCTATAGTTTACCTGGACTACGCTTGGGTTATGCAATTTCTCATCCTGAACGCCTTCGGAGATGGCAACAGTGGCGAGACCCTTGGCCTGTAAATACTTTAGCTATTGCTGCGGCTCAAGCAGTTTTACAAGACCAAGCATTTCAACGGCTAACTTGGGATTGGTTGGCAGATGCTCGTCCCCAGTTATTCCAAGGGTTGGCGGAGTTACCGGGGTTACAACCATATCCCGGTGCAGCCAATTTTTTATTAGTTTATTCACAAAAGTCCGTTGACTGGTTACAGACAATATTACTGAAACAGTATAAAATTTTGATTAGAGATTGTTTAAGTTTTCCAGAGTTGGGCAACTGTTATTTTCGAGTTGCTGTCCGTACTAAAGAAGAGAATCAAATGTTACTTGATGCTTTAACAGAAATTTTTAAGTAAATTAGTGTGTGGTCTTAATCTTAATTACTTAGGAGTCAACCCACCCCTAACCCCTCCCAGGAGGGGAACAGGAGTCAGGAGTCAGCTATTAGCTATTAATTTTTGGGGAAGGTAAAAGCAACCTTTGAAATTGAAAAAGAATAAAAAGTTACTGCCAAAGTCCCAGGACTAAACCTGAGAAGTAATTATTCATTACCGAATAATTAATAATTAAATAATTAAATAATTAAACAATTCAGCTTTATTCGGCTCCCTTTTCAGGGAAAAAAATAAACTTTTTCCTTATTGGTAAATCCTCTTCCTTTTAGAGCTATCCATTTTGTGAAAAAATAGACAAGTTATGTGTGAGTGCTTGAGAGGCTTTTTCTTCAAAAATCATGTATTGGAAAGTAGATTTTTTTGAGAACTTAAGTAGTTTTGCCTAGCTAAATTGACTCTTTCTTCCTACCCCCCTACTCTCTACTCACCTTCTCCCCACAAGGTTTGCAGAAGTTGCTGATCAGGGATAGCTTTTAGAGAGAGGTAATTATCCATTATCCATTAATGAATAATTGCTGTTTGCGTAGCATCCCGCAGGGAAGCGCTGACTGCTGAAACGTTGAATGCTTACCTTAGGAGTCAGGAGTCAGGAGAGAAGAAAGGAGAAGAAACAGGAGTAGAAGGAGAAAGTTTTTTGGTCGCCAAAACGGAACGGAGTTCTATCGCGCTCTTATCCGGAAATGATATTATACCTCAAATCACCAACACCGAAAAATAAATATGCTTGACTACGATGTAGTAATCATAGGTGGGACAATAACAGGGATTTATGCAGCTATTACCGCAACAAAACTTCAAGGTCGTGTGGCACTGGTACAACCTTCTTTTTCAGATTTTAGCAGCACCCAAGGATTTCATCACAACAAAATTATTGGTCAAATAGGAAATTTTGTTGAGCAGATAGACCACAAACAACAGTTTGGTATTTATCAAGGTAATGATGATTCTGGTGATATTTGGGTTAAGTTTGAAGAAGCAAAAAAGTATGCTGACTATGTGGTTTCTAATCAATTATCAAAATATGAACCTGCAATTTTAGGAGCATTAGGGATAGATGTAATTTTTGGTGAGGGTAAGTTTGTCGATCGCCCTAATTTAGCTTTTGTGGTGAAAGGACGACATTTACGCTCTCGCACATATTTATTAGCTATAGCATCCCAACCTATAATACCACCCATTCCAGGATTAACAACTACCAAGTTTATTACTCCTCAAGAAATTAAACAACTCTCAAAACTGCCTCAAAGTTTGGTAGTTATTGGTGGAGACCCTAGTGGAGTAGAAATAGCGCAGAGTTTTTCTCGGTTAGGAAGTAAAGTTACTATGGTAGTGAAAAGTTCTCATATTTTAGGTAAGGAAGATTCGGAAGCAGCATTTTTAGTTCAAGCTCAGTTAGAAGCAGAAGGTATCAGAATTTTAACTAACACTGAAGTATCCCAAGCGAGAGAAATTGATGATAAAAAATGGATTTTAGTCGGAAATGAAGGTATAGAAACAGATGAAATTATATTAGCAGCAGGTAATAAACCAGAATTTGAAAGTTTGAATTTAGAAGCGGTAGGTGTGAGGTTTAATAATCATAATTTATTGTTAAATCAAAAGTTACAAACTACTAATTCTCGGATTTATGCTTGTGGAGATTTAGTAGGTGGTTATTCATTTTCTCACATTGCTAATTATGAGGCTAAAATTGCCTTGAAAAATATTCTTTATTTCCCGATTTTTAAGGTCGATTATCATGGTATTCCTTGGGCAATATTTTCAGAACCACAATTAGCAAGAGTTGGTTTAACCGAAGCTCAAGCTAGACGACGTTATGGAGAAAATATATTAGTTTGTCGGCAATATTTTAAAAGTATTGACCGGACTCAAATTTTAGATAAAACAACAGGATTTTGTAAATTTATTGGTCATCGCAATGGCAAAATTTTAGGTGTTTCTGTGGTAGGAATTGAAGCAAGTGAGATAGTTCATATTATGGCATTAGCTATTCGTCAAGAGATAAAAATGGAAGCGATCGCTGATTTACCTCATATTTGGCCTACTGTATCAGAAATTAATGCTCAAACAGCAGCAGCATGGTTAAGGCAGAAAAGAGAGGGTCATCAAATAGTTAAAGATTGGCTAGAAAATTTATTTCATTGGCGACGTTCTTTTTTTTAAAGGGTAAGGAAATCATAAGTCAAGAGTCAAAAGTCAGAACTCAGGAAAAAGAAGAAAGGAGTCGAGAGAGTGGGAATTATCTAGAAATATTCCGGCATTTTATGTCTGCTTTGAGTGGAAGTATAGAGTGTGACAATTGTATAACCGGATTTGATATAACTACCTTTTTTGAATTTGGTATGAGAAGTAAATTAGAAGGGAGAGAGATTTTTTTCAAAGATAAATTCAAAGTTAGGAATAATACAAAAGAGGCGATCGAACAATGAGGTAATTAGGGCTTGCTGATTAAATATAAAAGTATTTACAGATAAAGGTTTTAGCCTTTTTTTGTTCAAAAAAAGTGCCTGTTTTTCAGCTCTTCACGCTCAAAAAGGAGTGTATTTTAGGCGCATAGTTGGGCAGAAAAATCATTCTTACAATTCTTACTCCTACCTCCTCTAAGTACCCATTTATCCTGTCTCCTGTCTCCTGTATTCCCCTCCTGGGAGGGGTTAGGGGTGGGTTGTCTCCTACCCTCACCAATAAGACTTTTTCAGCAAACCCTAATTATTAATTATTAAGGGGTAATAGGAAATAGAGAATTGGGGGTATAAAAAACAAAAACTGAGGATTATATAGCAATCATAAATCATTTGTAAAAAATCTAATGATATATAAAAACTCTGAAAATTTTACCTCTATTCCTTGTTCCTTCTTAAGGGTTCTCTAAATTCAAAAATATTTTTACCCGCAACTGAAATAGGATTTCTATATCATATCCGTTTAATAGCGCGATAAAAAACTTCCTTCTTCTTCCCTCCTGACTCCTGACCCCTGACTCCATCGTTATTTATTAAGTATTCAACCGGACATGATATTAGCAAGAGAAAGTTTTTAGAACGCGAATTAAGCGGAGATAGTATTATGATAAATTTAGAGTTATATCTGAGAACCTAGTGCCAATATTTGTAGAGACAAATCTCACAGGAATGACAGAATGAATAACATTGAAACTCCAATTTTTCTCAAACGCAAAGATGTAACTTTAGCCTATACATTATTAAGAATAGTATTTGGAATCAACTTTTTTGTACATGGTCTAGTCCGAATTGGAAATATGGGAGGATTTATCCAATCAATGGTAGATAGATTTCAAGAACTAGCACCAAGTTTTGTGATTATACCATTTGCTGCTTTAACTACTCCTGTAGAATTAATTTCTGGGTTTCTAATGATAATTGGGCTGCAAACACGGAACGCAATTATTACAGGTTTTCTATTAATGATGCCGTTAATGTTTGGAGTTTGTTTATTACAACAGTGGGATATAGCATCTTCTCAACTTATTTATTGCCTAGTTTTTTTCATACTTTTAGCTGGTTGTAGTCTAAATACAATTTCTATCGATCGACTTATTCACAATAGAAATTCCTAAAAAAATAGAAATAAATAATCTGAGGAAAGAGAAGGTAAGGAGATTTTATAGAATGTTCCTAGAAGGGAAAAAAGGTTTGTTCATTTGCTATAAATGTCTAATATAGCAGAAGAAGGAAGGAGATTTTAGTTATCTAGGAGAGAAGGAAGAAGCGAAGGAAAAAAAATATTGCGTTGTTTGAGTTTTAAGCTTTTGATATGTTCTAAACTTTACTTCGACTACTATATTATTTGATTTAATTAGGGTTTGCTGAAAAAGTCTTATGGGTGAGGGTAGGAGGACCGAGTCAGGAGACAACCCACCCCTAACCCCTCCCAGGAGGGGAAGTCAGGAGAAATGGGAATTATAGAGGAGGTAGGAGGAAGAATAGTCCATTGATTTTTCTGCGCAACTATGCGCCTAAAATGCTAATTTTTTGAACCTAAGCGATCTAAAAGCTGGGACTTTTTTCAACTAAAAAATGCTAAAACCTTTATATGTCAATGCTTTTAGATTTAATCAGCAAACCCTAATTAAACCTAAAATTTTGCTAAAAAATCTCTATTTTTCTACCCCTAGACTTAGATAATTAATCTTGTCAAAATGCCATATTCTTAAACCTGCGAACCTATAGAAGCCATTTGGTATCTATTTAAGAAGTTACAAGTTCAATACCCATCTGGATTTTATGATTCTGGCAGTCATTTTTCATAATTTTTCGGTTTCCTGAACCCTTATAGTTGTTAGACTCCTAAAACGGCTTTCCTGAAGCCTTTGTATTTCAATAAAAGATACGCTTAGGGGTTCTATCAGCTGTTATGCATATAAACGACTTATTATTGTGTGCCTCGTTAAAGGTAAAACTCTTATTACTTCTAACTTTTGACTTGCTAATACGCATTTTAAATGCATATTAACTTATTCTGCTTTGCTATGCTATAAGCGCCTTAGTGTAGTAATAGTTTATGTACCATGCACAGGATATTGACAGGCCAATTGCAGGTAGATTACTTGACCCTGAAAATTACTGGGTTGCCTAATCATTTACAAGGGACAAAACTCGTACACTTGACCGACTTCCATTATGACGGACTGCGACTATCCGAACGGTTGCTTTCTGAAGCGATCGCTATTACCAATGAAGTCGAACCAGATTTAATTTTACTCACAGGTGACTTTATCACAGATGAACCTGCACCTATATATGATTTAGTGTTGCGATTGAAATATCTCGAAAGTCGTGCTGGTGTCTATGCTGTACTCGGTAACCACGATGAAGAATATCCAGGTGCCAGGGATAAAGTCATTGACGCTTTTACTCGTATTGACATTCCTATTGTGCTTAACCAAGTCGTCTTTCCCCTGGGTTCAGGTTTAGCTTTAGTAGGGTTAGAGGACTATTGGTCTAGTAACTTCAAACCAACTCCAGTAATGGAATCTATAGATGAAGCGGTTCCCAGAATCGTCTTATCCCACAATCCCGATACCGCTAAAGTATTACAAAAATGGCGTATTGACCTACAACTATCTGGTCATACTCATGGCGGTCAGATTAGGTTACCATTTATCGGACCTCTACCTCAATATCGGGAACCTGTTCGCAGACTCATACCTAAATTTTTACGACCTTTTGTACCATTCATGGATAAGTGTCACAGAATAGTTGAGTATTGGGAATGGTCTCAGGGGTTGCATCAAATTGGAAATAACTATTTATATGTGAACCGTGGTTTAGGAACTTATTTTCCAGGCAGATTATTTTGCCCGCCAGAAGTTACAGTAATTACATTGGAAACTAATTAGAGTATTTAATATGCTCTATTTTTTTTAGGATATTAATTTTGACTGACAAATTTGCCGAGATGGGTTTAATATTTATGTTTAAATCCACCTCAATTTTTTTTGTCGCATTGTTTTATATCATGTCCGTTTAATAGCATTCAGAAAAAACTTTCTTCTCCTCTTATACCAATTCTTAAAAGTAATGCTATATTTAAGCAACACTTCAGTTATTAAGTTATTAACACTAACTTTATCATTTATTGCTAATTAGGGCTTGCTGATTAAATCTAAAAACATTGACATATAAAGACAAGTGCCTTTTTTTTTGTCAAAAAAAGTGCGCCTGTTTCAGCTCTTCATGCTCAAAAAGTTAGTATTTTAGGGAAGAGCTGGGCAGAACAATCTTGAGACAATTCTTACTCCTACCTTCTCTAACTTCCCATTTCTCCTGTCTTCCCCTCCTGGGAGGGGTTAGGGGTGGGTTGTCTCCTGTCTCCTGTCTCCTACCCCTGCTAAAAGACTTTTTCAGCAAACCCTAATTAGCAGTCCAGTTAATGTTAATTATTCTTATGTTTACTTCTCCCTCACTTCCCTACTCCCCTACTCTACTACTCAATAAAATGTAGAAAAGTTTTTGAGAAATGGTATTATTTCTTCTTCCCTCTTCACTCCTGACTACTCCGTTGTTATTTATAAGTATTCAACTGGAAATGATATTATTCATCAGAAAATTCTAATAATTTATCTAAAAATTTTTGACCAAAAAATAAGGTCAATAGCCTCCCCTTTCAAGGGGATGAAAAAAAATCAAGTTCAATATTTCAAGCCTCTGACTTTAACTAGAGGTACTGATAAATGATAACTGATAACTGAAATGACCTGCTTTTTCTAAGCTTTCATCAAGAGAAAATATGAGAGTACCCAAGCACACTTTACTTTTAAGAACAAATTGATTTATGGGATGAATTAATTTGTGAGGATAAACCAAGACTGCTGAATAACAGTTTTTATAAGTTGCATAAGCTACTACTTGATTAATATCAATTGTAGATGGTTTGTCATCTAACTTATATTTAGTATCAAGAATATAAACAACTTTACCAGTAATCGATAAAAACGTTGGTTTGGATGACTACGCAGTTGTGAAAGTAGCTCAAATATCTCATGATAAAAAGGATATTTAATAACGTCATTTTTTTCTAAATTACTGGTTTTTGTCTGAATATATTTTTGTGCTATTTGTGCAACTATTTTTTGGATATTTATGGATGAACATTGCTGATTCAACCAAGATAATGATTGCTTTTTTTTGATATTTATATCATTGGATATTTCTTCATCAGTTTCATCTTGGTCATCTTCATCTAAATCAGACTCATAGTCATCTTGACTAAACTCTTTATATTCATCATCTTCTTCATTTACATAAATACTATGCCAAAGAGAATCAAACAGAATAGACTCACTTTTAAACCCAAATAGCAAAGCAGCAATTACTTCTTGATGACTCTCACTTGTCAAATATTTTATTTCTAAATCATCTATTACATCATCATCATTATCTTCACCCAAATTACTATTAGATTTAGAGTTGATTAAATTTCTAACTTTTGTAGACCAAAGTTCTAGTTCTGCTCCTGCATCTATCCACAAATACTCATCTTTATGCTAGTTATCTTGCCAAACTAAAGCCAAAAAATTAATGTATAACTTGACAATAACTAAGAAACGAATAATAACTTTACTGCGCTCCGTTTCAGTTGAATAGTTGGCTAATTCTAGCTTAATAAGTATTTTTCATGCTTGTCGAACCCATTCTAAACTATTTATTTCTAAATCTGACTTTTCCAATCCTGAAAATATAAATTTATCGGAATAAAATATCTCCTCAAATAAGGTTTCAAATGTACTTTCAGCAGAAATTTCTATATCGTTCCAAGTAAGAACATTCATCTTATTAATTTTTTCGATATTTTAAGTAAAATTAACTGCATTTTAGTTCTACTAATAGCAGCATCCATCTTACAATTGTAGAGCTACACCTCCCAATTCTATCCCCTATAAAAAATAACGAACAAAACAAGCGATCGCCAAGTATTTAGCAAAGCAATATCGCTCCACTTAACTCAAGATTTTCTTACTCGAATAACATGGTTAAATTACAAAGAAAAAGAAAGAGCATTGCTGAAAAATAAACTACACAACAAGTTTTCAAGTTCGACGACAACTGTGGCGAAATTAAATATAGCAGTCCCAGCAAAGGTTAAGACAGATAAAAAGCTTAAAACTCAGACAACGCAAGACTTTTCCTTCTTTGTTCTTCCTTCTGCTATAAAAAATCCTGGGAGTCTGTTCAAAAAAGTCCCCCAGGTTACCAGTTTGGTTATAACAAAATTTGTTCTATTCAACTGTATGGCCAGCAGCAACGATCGCCTGCTTAATGGACTCCTCAGATGCTTTGGTTTCCACAGTCACAATTTTTTGCCCCACATCCACTTGGACATCAGCTTCCGATTCTTGAGCTTTGATTGCTTTCGTAATAGTATCTGCACATCCACCACAAGCAATAGATGGAACTTTTAGTTGTATTGTCATATTAAAAATTAGTTTGGTTGTTACAAATTTTTAATAAGTATAGCGCGCAGCGCTAGGGAATAGGGAACAGTGGGAAAAGCTTTTCTCTCTCTCAAGTTCATAATCAATCTATGTTCTAACCAACTCGTTCCTTGCTATAGAGCTTCCAAATTCCAGATGAACAATAAAATTATATTTTTATCAACTATATTTTCATCTTTTCCCCTACAAAAAATTCTGCTATAGCGTTTCTCAAGTTACTGAGGTACAGTTGTTTTTCTTCTTTTCTATTACCTATTCCCTGCTATAGAGCTTCCAGATTTCAGATGAACAATAAAATTATATTTTTATCAACTATGTTTTCATCTTTTCTCCTACAAAAAATTATGCTATAGCGTTTCTCAAGTTACTGAGGTACAGTTGTTTTTCTTCTTTTACATTCCCTATTCCCTATTCCCTGCTATAGAGCTGCCAAATTTTATATGAGGGATAAAACTATATTTTTATCAACTAAACTTTCATCTTTTCCCCTACAAAAAATTCTGCTATTAACTATAAAGACTAGCAACATATTCTCCATAACCGTTATAGGGTAAAGTTGGAATTTTTTCCCAAGACCAACTCGCACCTTCACTTAATACTTTTTCAGTTGCTTGTGACCATCGAGGGTGAGGCACATTAGGATTAACATTTGCTTCAAAAGCATATTCATTTGGTACCAAAGTATTCCAAAATGTTGCTGGTCTTGACTCTATAAATTCAATTTTTACAATTGATTTTGCGCCTTTAAAACCGTACTTCCAAGGAATAACTTGCCTTAATGGCGCTCCATTCTGTTTAGGTAATGATTTACCATACATTCCTACAGCAAAAAAAGCTAATTCATTAGCCATTTCATCTATTCTTAAACCTTCTGTATAAGGCCAGGGATAACTATTAGCCCAAAAGCCAGGACCTTTAGTAATTTCTGCATCGTAAAAAGAGGTAAAACGAACATATTTAGCTTTTGATGTTGGTTCTACATCTGCCATTAATAATTTCATGGGAAAACCTAACCAAGGTATCACCATTGCCCATGCTTCAACACACCGAAATCGATATATTCTTTCTTCTAGAGGAAACTTTTTTTGTAGTTCATCTATGTCATAAATACGAGGATTTTTTACTAATCCTTTAACTTCAACTTTCCAATTTTCAGTGGGTAAAGCTTGAGCAGCTTGCCAAATAGATTTATTACCACCAAATTCATAGAAATTATTATATTTTGTGGCAAGAGCTTCGTCTGTTATAGGTCGGTCAACTTCAGAAAAGTTAGGATTAATTGTGAATTTACCAGTCATTGGTAATGTTACTGCTTCTGAAGTTAAAGATGTTTTGGAGTTTCGTCCACAACTGCTAAGAGTAGATAATGCAGTAGCACTTAAACCAACACCGATTAGACTTTTCATAAACCGACGACGGTTTAAATAAATAGTTTCTGGAGTTATTTTTGTTTCAGGAATTTCCCAAGATTTTTTTATCCGGATTAGAGCCATGGTTAATTGTTAGTTATTATGAGGTTTTAAGTTGAATACTGAAAATTGATGATTTTTTCATCCCTAGTTTATAATATATAGCAGGTTTGTTTAATTTGTAGACTTCCCCCTATGAAGTTTCACCAAAAATCTTTTGTTTGATTAAGTCTTCTAGAAATTAGTTTTTTGGATAAATAGCGTTTTTATCTGGGATGTGGAGACCAAAAGCTATGAAAAAGGTATGGAGGAAATATTTGAGGAGGGAAAACAGAATTAAATAGTAGCAAACACAAGGATATTGGGTAATTTATAGGCGCGCTTCTTTTTTCTTATAAAAAACCTCAATATATATTATATATATCAAATAAAAATACTAAATATCAATATTATATTGAGACTTAAAAATATTATTTTGGCATAAATAATGGGGAAATGACTGCAAAAATTATCAGAAAAATTTCAATTTTTGAAGTTTTTTTGAATTGACTAAACCGATAATATAGTTGCTAAAGCTAGCCAGTTTTTTGCCCATAGCACTTCTGTTATGGTTATCTAAAAAATCTCTGGGCATTTGAAACCAGTGAGTTTGATTTTAGCAGAATAAAAAATCACCAGATAATGGTCGTTAAAAGAAAAAATAATGATAATAATTTCAGAATTTATTATCATTATTTTAGTTTTTTCATAAATCCTGCATAGATTACTATAGCAATCTTATTTAGGTTGTAATATTTTGGTGCTAGTTAGGAGGACTGAGTCAGTAGACCTCCTTATAATTTACTCATATTTTCAGTTAAAATTAACTATTATAAAAATTTTCACAAACCTTTGCGCGGATTGCTATATAAGTAGAAATTGAGCAGAGATGAAGAATTTAATAGCAGTTAATTTAACTTAGTAAATAATCAACAATGTAAGCATTTCCTGCAGAATGCTGGGCAAACATTAGTCAGCTAGCCTCCTATGGTTGGAACTGCATACTTCAGCTATCAGCTATTAATTCATTGCCTTTATAGCAGAAATTAGTATTGAGAGATTTAAGGAGAATTCAAAGTATTGAAAAAAACTAACCTTGACTTTAGCAGTGTATATTCATTATTTATCATTTTCTTTGTGGGTTTAATACCCCACCGTCTACAGGGTGTTCACGCATTACTTGGGGGAGCGAATCCCCATGTAATTTTCCTCCTGTCTCCTGTCTCCTGTCTCCTGTCTCCTTCTTCAAGAAACAGCTAAAATTTGACTGCGAACTAGGTGAATACTTACCAACAATAAACATTATTAAAACCACACAAATATCTCCAACCTATCCACTCTTTGTCATTTATATTTATCGTAATAGACAACAAATCTGTATTTCAAAATTATCCGAGCAGAAAATAAAAAATTTAATTCAAACTATCTCTATAACTATTGAGTTGTACTTTATAACCATCACAACGCTTTACAGCCCATAACCAACATTTCATGTTTGTAGCTAAAATCTAAGAAATACTATCATAGAACAAATATGCTAATTGATTGCTGATTATGAATCCTCGCATCAATTCTCACAGCCAAAATCCAGAAGACCCTGACAACAACATTGTCAGTAAAAATGAGACAATAGGTGGATTATCCAATTGTCCACCAATACTCAAAGAACGCTACCAAGTCATCAAACCCTTAGGCGAAAGCGTCTGGAGCCATACATTTCTAGCCATTGACCAAGACAAACCTTCCAAACCGCCGTGTATCATTAAAGAGTTTGTCAGTCTAGACGATAGAAAAGACCTAGTTTTTCAGGGTCAAGAAGTTATTCCGACCTTTAGTTGCAACCCAGTACAACTAGACAAAATCGCTAAACATCCCCAGATTCCAGAACTATTAGCCTCTGTAGAACATGATGGCCACCGTTATCTGGTACAAGAGTATATTGAAGGTCGTAATTTGGCCACAGAACTCATAGAAGAAGGTGTCTTTAGTGAACATAAAATTTGGCAAATATTAAATCAATTGTTGCCAGTCTTGGAGTTTATCCACGACCATCACCTGATTCATGGAGATATTAAACCAGAAAATATTATTTGTCGGACAAAACCAGGAACAAACACTCAAGAATTTGTTTTAGTTGATTTTGGTGTCACTATTTCTGCTACTGGAGATTTATTATCAATAGGAAGTATTAGTGGTTCTGCTGAATATGCTGCCCCAGAACAAACAAAAGGGAAAGTCTACCCCAACAGTGACATTTATAGTTTGGGAGTAACTTGTCTCTACCTATTGACAATGGTTTCACCCTTTGAACTATTTGATATTAAAGCAGATAAGTGGGCGTGGCGAGACTATTTAAAACATCCCATTAGTCGCCATCTGGGTCGAATATTAGACAAAATGGTACAGCGAGACCATCGTCAACGCTATCAGTCTGTGGCAGAAGTTATTAAAGATATCAAATATGGACCAACACCAGTAGATGTTATCCTACAGAAACCACGGTGGACTGTAACTGCTTGGGGAGCAGCAGCGATCGCTCTATTATCTTTAGTTATTAGTACTCGCTTACCATCTCCTCAAACTCAGCCATTATCTTCATCCACTAATATTCCTAAGTTAGAACCAAGGTCTCCTCAACTAAAAGTAGATGATTTTGACTCTAGTATAAGTACCCTCCCTCCCATATCTCCATCTACGGGAATCATAGGCCGACTTTCTCCACTGCAAACTTTAGCGACTACTTCTGGCCCAGTTTGGTCAATCGCAGCTAGTCCTAATGGTCGTATTATTGCCAGTGGCAGTACGAATGGAAATATTCAACTGTTACATCTGCGTAGCGGTAAGAATCTGGGTAAATTATCAGGACATGATGGACCTGTGTGGTCTGTTGCTGTTAGTCCCGACGGTCGTACTCTAGTCAGTTCTAGTAGTGACAGTACGATTAAAATTTGGAATATCTACAGTCGTACTTTGAAAAATACATTGTATGGTCATCTTAAGGATGTGTTTTCTGTAGCTATTAGTCCAGATGGAAATACTATTGCTAGTGTGAGCAAAGATAAAACTATTAAATTGTGGGATTTGAATAGTGGTCTACTTTTATATACTCTTTATGGACATTTAGATGAGGTTCAGTCTGTTGCTTTTAGTAACGACGGTAAGACTCTAGCTAGTGGTAGTAATGATGGTACTGTGAAGCTATGGGATTGGCGTTATGGTAGATTATTACGCACACTCAGAGGACATGGTGGGCCTGTATGGTCTGTAGCTATTAGCCCAGATGGTAAGACTTTAGCTAGTGGTAGTTGGGATAATACGATTAAACTTTGGGATTTGGAGAGCAATAGTCCCCGACGAGTTGTTAGGCGTTCTCAACGTACTTTAATGGGTCATTCAGAGAAAGTACAGTCTCTGGAGTTTAGTCCTGATGGTAAGACTCTAGCTAGTGGAGATTTTGGCGGTACGATCAAACTCTGGAAAATTGATACAGGTGGTTTGGTAGGAACTCTGAAGGGACATTCGGCTTGGGTGAATTTGACTTTTGACCCTCGAGGCAAAACTTTGATTAGTGGTAGTTTTGATGACACTATTAAGGTGTGGCGCTTTTCTCCTTCCAGATTTTAATTTGTTTTAACCATAGTTATTGAGAGCGATCGCTATTTTTGTCAGTTTTTCTCTGTGGAAATTAAAGGCGATCGCTTACTATTAGACTTTTCCAGAAGTAAGAACTAAGGATCGAAGGTTTGAAAAATCTGGGGTTGCACATTATGGAATGATATTGCCAAAAATTGGTTTAGATTTTGACTAAAAATAACCATTAATTAATCATTCTAGCAATTGATTAATCCACAATCCAATTCAATCAAAAATATCAAATCATTCGTCACTGTGCAACGCCCTGTGCAACGCCGAAAAATCTGGGGTTGTCTGAATTTTAAGCTTGAGTAAGAAGTATGATATTTATAGCGCTGTGCGCAGGGAACAGGGAACAGGGAACAGGGAACAGGGGGAATAAATTGCCGATCATATAAGACTTCTAGCTCTTTTGCCCCTACTACAATTTGTAAATATACCAGCGCTCATTGCTATAGTTAGTCATCTGGAAATTGCCAACAAGAAATACGTTCAATCTCGGAACTTTTGCAGTTCGGACATATCCCTTCAAATGAGGAATCTACCCATTCATATTCACAGTTGTGACAATGACAAAATATATTATTAGTATTAGCTAACTCAATTTTTTTCTGCCAAGCTTGCAATAATGAAATATCTTCTTTTTTATTATTAGTTTCTGACATTTCTCTTGACGATATTTAAACTAACATATAGGATTACAGGATATTAATAGATAATATGATGTCTCCTTAATTAACTATCATAAAATATTGTGTATCGATTCCTTCTCAGTCTCCCGTTAAAGCACTACAAAAGTAGTAGGATAAACTTAAGCTATTCAAACCCAATTCATCTAAATCTTGATTGAGAATAATTGACGGTTTTTGAGCTATATCAATAATCAGTAACCTAGTAGATATATTCTTTATATTATTATTTTTACTGCCTTTAAGCACTATAAACAATAATTTATCCATAGGCATTATCTCAGCTTGATAGCAAATTTTCAATTCACCTAAATGAACTTGTCTATCGAAAACAATATGATTATTTTGAGTATTTATTAAACCCAAATAAAGTTGTTCTTGGCGCTCGTGAATAACTGCCCAGTTTGGAGGTAAAGAGGTTACTGTAATTAGTTTTGTTCCCTCAAATTCAGAGCTTCCAAAATTAAAGTCACTAATTGCCAGAGACTCTGAAGCCATAGAATTCAATTTAAATGGAAACGGAATTTGCGAGTCGGAAAAGTCTCCAGAACCTGTACTCCGGTTCATGGAAAAAGTAATAATATCTTCTCCCGAACCTGCTTGAGTTGCATAAGACTGAAGAATATACCACTGATTCAAACTTGGATTGAGCCATTGTCTTTTCAGGTGATGATTTGTTCCAAAAATCTTAAATGTGCTGATAATTTGCAGATGACTGGGATTAGAGACATCAACTCTAAGAATATAAATCGGCTCTACAACATTATCTAGTAAATAAGCAACTGAGCCATACACTAATATGTCATGGGTATTCTTCTTTCCTCTTCCTAACACACCTGGTAATTTCAAATCAATTTCATCCAGGATTTCCAAATCTCGATCTAAACTGACAAGCTTTCCTTCAGTACCGACAAAAATAGTTTCTCTATTAATTGCCATTGCAGCTATATCTACAAACTCACGCACCTTGACTTTTTCTAAACCCCGCGACAACTTGACAATTTTTGCTTGAGGAAAATTACCCCCTCCTTGTTGCCACATGAATGGTAGATAATTCGTCACAGTACCAACAATAATCTCATCTAATAAAACCTGAATAAAGTTAGAATTTATAGCGGGATGGGAATCTGACTCCCACAAATCAACTGTTACTTGTGGCTGATATTTTTGAGCTTCAGCACTATAGTTGAGTTGAATAAGTTGATTAGCTGCTCCGATAAGTATATTTGGCAGCGAGTAAGATGATGCTATTTTTTGGGATAGATCGATATTGGCAAAAAAGTCGTTCGTCATAAAAAATTTTCCTTTTACGCTAAAGCATACAGAACTTTGGAAAAGTCACATTTGGCTAAAGCAGAACTTTGAATATAGAAAAAAAGCGATCCATTTTCTACAAGTCTAATGCTCAAGAGCAATGTGTCAAAAGGTTCTTCTTCAGAATCATAATAACAACGGGGGTCGTCTGAAAGATGAAAACGATACCCTCCCATCTGAATATCGCAATTTGCTCCAGTTAATATCGACTCACAGCTTCGTCTAATTCCTCATATAAATCTTCCATCCCATCCTTAATCATTCCATTATCAATTAAATCAGAGAAAATACGGTCGTAAAAATCATAATCGTATTTGGAAATAGGTACATATCCTTTAGTCCATTGAATCGCCGAACACTTAACTGGATATGGTTCTAAAAAATCATTATCTTTTTCAGGCAAAAAATTAAAATCGGTGGTCAGATAGTCTTCGTTAAAGTCTGGTTTTCTAAAGTAGAGAATGCGATAACGGTTTTGCTCAAATACGTCTTCTGAATCTGGAAGACCATAGCGATCGGCATTAGTAATATAAAATTGCAAAATACCTCTTTCCGGGAAACCTTCCAGATGGGGTATTTCAGCAAAATTAATTTGTGCTAGTAAGTGCAGATATTCTCCCTCTGGTGTTTTGGGATAGTCAAATCCTTTGGGTAAATAAGGAAAACTCCCTCGACTTTTCTGCCTACCGGGAAACTTACTTTGCCACCAGGTGAGATTTTCATCTGGGATTAGAGCGAGTTCCAGATAAGGCTTAATTGTTGCTTCTATGAGAAAGCGATAAGGTTCTAAAATAGGTGGAAGTTGTTTATTTATGTTGTACATTTTTATCTTCTACCAATCTATTTTTATTATCGATCGACCGGAGAAATTTTATCCCTGTCCTAACCAAGCAAAAGCTCGATTTAATTCAGCAGTACCATTTTTTTCATACCATTTTCCGTGGGATAAAATAATTTTTTGAGGCTCCCATTTTAACATCTGCTTGAAACAGTCACGAGCTTGATTTTTTCGCCCCCAAAATGTTACTCGCAAATCCAGTGGTGTTTTACCATTTGGAGCTGCACAACCAATCAACTTTATGAGAAAACCAAATTTTTTACTAACTTTATTCAGCTCAAAATTTTCAATCAAATCTGTCAGAATAAGGGTAGAACTTTGGCGATGAAAAAAAACTACTTCATCCATAAATCTACTACCTCGAAAAATTAATTGAGCAATTTCTTCTGACCATTCAACGGGCGCTTCATCTGCTAAAAAAGTATGAAAAGTCACCTCAATTTTCTGTTGTGCTGCTCGTTCTAAAACTCCTGGTGATGCCCATGCAGTAGCTTCTGGATAAGCCTTTGCCCAATTATGAATGTAAGTATAATGAATTTTGTTAGGTGAAATTAAGTGACGCACTAAACCTAATTTATCAATTTCTGCTTTTAATTTTGGGGTTAATTCTATGGGAGAATGACACCATAATTCACCATTTTTTAGTCGCACAATTGTCATGCGTGTAGGAAATGGAATCCTGGTTCCATACATTGCCATTGTGACAATTCCTCCATCAACAATCCAAATATTTTCATCTACTATTTTAGGAATATTAATTGGTTCATATAAATCGATAATATTTTGACTCATGGGAAAACTTTTTTTTTAGTTTTATGCTTGAGAAGGAAGAAGTAAGAAGTAAGAAGTAAGAAGCAAGAAGCAAGAAGCAAGAAGCAAGAAGGAAAAATATTGCTCTGAGTTTTAAGCTTTATTTAGTGCATCGAATTTTACTTGTAAATTTTACTTGTAGTAGACTGACACAGCTAAAACTGTGCAATAGATTGTTATTTCTAGGTGTCTTTATCTCCCCTACTCCCCTACTCCCCTACTCCCTAATGCAAAAAATTAGGTGTGTCAGTCCACTACTGGAATTTCTTCCCTCCTGACTCCTGACTCCTGACTCCTGACTCCTTCTTCAACAAGTAGAAAACTGCTGTAATTTACTAACTAAATGGTCAAAATAAGGAGCTAATTCTGCTTGTTTTTCCTCAGAAAATCTTTTTAAGCTAGCCGTTTTAATTGCTTCTAAACCTAACACCATTGCTGATAGTGGTACAAGCAATTCTTGATAAAGTAAATTCATATAATGCAGACCTTCAGCACTGGTAAAATCTGTCCGATCGCCAGCAATTCCATAAGTAATACAACGTAAAAAATGCCAGAAGTCTCGCCAACAAGCTTCGGCTCGTGCTGGTGGATATAAATCGCCTCCTTCTGCTGTAATATTCGGATATTTTGCTAATACTTTTTCCCTAGCTTCATCAACTATTTCTGCTGCACAATCTCGAAGTAAACTAGCAGCTTCAAGAGAAAAAGTTGGTATTTTTTCAGATTTTTTGAGTACCTGTAAATCATCATCTGTTAAATAACGACCTTCATCATCAGCCATTTGAAATAGTTGAATTACTTCTGTTGGTAAAACCTCTTCCCAAGTTTTAAAACTAACTATTCTCGCTTTAGGAATTAATTGTTTGGCAGCTTCAGTTAAAGGTGTAGGTTGTTGTAAACGCAGCTCTTTCAGGGTTTTATCAATAAAGGACAATTCTGGATGTTGTTCCAACTTGGCCATTACCTTGGCTTTAGGCATCTTAACTTTTTTCGCTGTTTCTATAGTGTCATTGACAATACGCTCTTTCAATTGCTCTAAACCTGTGATTACTTCTTCTATTTCTTGAACTTTTGGTGTTGAAGTATTGGCTTCTATAGTTTCAGACATAATGACTTTCTCATCAATTTTTGTATTTTTCTGAAATTTATCATCCCAGATTTAGGGATTAGTTGCTAGTATTTGTAAAGAAACGTAAATAAAATTAAGGAAGCCTTAACATGGAAATGAAGCAAATTCAGTTATACTTAAATAGCTCTGATTCTCAAGAGAGACTCAAAGCACTGACCGAGTTGAGAAATTATGAAAGCGAAATAGCAATTCCTTTGCTCATAACTAGACAGCGCGACCCAGAATTTATAGTACGTTCATTTGTAGCAATGGGATTGGGCAATAAACGCAGTCCAGAATCATTTAAAATCTTACTGGAAATGATGAAAAATGACCAAGACTACAATGTGCGAGCTGAAGCTGCAAACTCCCTATCTAAGTTTGGAGAAGAGTCAATTCCTCATTTACTGGAAACATTCCGTCAAGACGATAATTGGTTAGTGCGTCGGAGTATTCTTGCTCCTCTTACAGAAATGCCATTTCCTGAAGCACTCTATGAAGTATGTATTTGTGCGATCGCAGGTGAAGATTTGACTGTCAAGGAAGCTGCCATTCATGCTTTAGGTGCTTTGGTGGGAACAATTAAAGAAACTGAAGCTTTACAAAAACTTTTAGATTTTGTCAGTGCCAAATCTTGGATGACCCGGTTACGAGTTGTTCAGGCGTTAAGGAAATTTGAAAACCCTCAAGCAAAAGCAGCTTTAAGTTATTTGAGCAAAGATGAAGATCATAGGGTAGTAGCTGCAACTTTGGAGAGTTTCCTTAATTAAGACTCTCACTACACTCAAGGGAGTAGGGATTAGGGAGTAGGGAGTAGGGGCGAACGGCCCGATAGATGGTGTATGCAACGTCCGTAGGTCTTAAGGAACAAGGGGCAAGACGTTATATAGCAGTGCGCGCTGGTATATTTACAAATTGCAGGAGGTGCCCAATAGCTAAAAGTCTTATATGATTCCTACGGAATGCTTGCGCAAACGGCTTTTTATTCCCCTCCTGGGAGGGGTTAGGGGTGGGTTGCCTATTGCCTGTTGCCTGTTACCTGCGCGCAGCGCTATAAAATCTTATTTGAGAATGTACTGGAGAATTAAATCAACATCTTGATTTGGGTTAAAAAAGGAGTTTCTATGAGTACCATCAAAACAAATCTGCCAACAAATACATGGGCGATCGCTACCTGGGATGAATTCATCGAAATGGCAAATAATCCTGCTTATAAAAAAGCTAAATGCTATTACCACAACGAGCAAATCAGAATTGAAACTATGCCAATAGGACCTGACCACTCCAGAAATAATGCAATTATTCTATTTGCAATTAATCTTTTTTGCACTATCAAAGGTCTTGCTTTCAATAGTTTAGATAACTGTAGCTATAGGATGACAGGTATCAGAGAGTGTCAACCAGATATATCTTATTATATTGGGAAACGAGCAGACTTGGCTCCAAAAGGAACAGCCATTACTAACCTCGACACTACGCCACCGCCAGATTTAGTTATAGAAGTTGCTGACTCTACTTTAGCTGATGATATTGGTCAGAAAAGGTTACTTTACGAGGAAATACAAGTAGCAGAATACTGGGTGGTAGATGTACAAAAAGCACAAATTATTGCTTTTGCGATTATTGGTAATAATGGTAGCAGGCGTATTCGGGAGTCGGCAGTTTTACCAGGGTTAAGTATTGATATATTGGAAACTGCTTTAAGTCGCAGTCGCACGGAAGACCAAGCACAGATAGGGGGTTGGTTATTAGGGGAGTTTCAGTAATTTTCAAAAGTAATATAGCGCTACGCAAGTAGGGCACGGATTAATAATAATATTGCTGTTACTTTATTAAGTTAGTAGTATTATTTTTAAATAAAGATTATTAGAAATTCATGCTTAATGGCAAAAACACCTATTGATTTATATGGATAACGTCCGCAGTAAAGATATTGCTACTTACGTTATTGATAAAGAAATTTGGGTTAATAGCAGTTTTGAAGGTGGTATCTCCACATTTGCAGTTCCCAGAGGCGGTAAAAACTGGTGGAAATTAGAACGAGATACCGAGATTCCTTCAGCACTAACGCTGATTAATGATTACAATAATCACTGGTTATGGACTCCAAGTTATACTATGCCATTAGAAAAATATAAAGCAGTTCTTAGAGAAATAGGAACATATTTTAAAAAGATAACCTAAGCTATAAAAAGGTAGTAATGATTATTTTAGTAGGCTAACATTTTACCCAATTAGTAAACGAAGGAAATTTAACTATGAAATTATATCATGTCCGGTTGAATAATTAGACTTTGCTGGAAGGAAGGCAGGAGGCAGGAGGCAGAAGGTTTTATCCTATTGTCACCTTAATTTTATACACGCTCCGATGCTACCGGACATGATTTTATCTTATAAAGCAACACAATTTATTGTTGAGGCAATTGAATATCAAATAGCAGCTTATCAAAAACGTTTGGAGGAAATTGAAAATATAGATGAGGATGAGGCATCAGATATTGGCAATGATTGTGGTTTTTTGGAGGCACTTCGTAATGATTTACTAGAGACTTTGGAGGAAGGAAAGTTGCCTCAAGGGATGGGAAATGTTGAGTCGGAGTTGGAGAGTTTATCTTGGCAAGAATTAGTGAAATTTACTAAGGAATTATCTATTAACGATCGCTTGTTGTTAGTGGGATGTAATTAATAAGTCTATTCGAGAGGAAATTAGTAGCGCTAAGGCAGTTACTTCTTCTGTTTAAAGTCAAGGCGATCGCCTCTTAGGGATGAGAATGAGCGATCGCTGAGTTATTATGGTTCTAGCAATTGCCGAGCAGAATGGCGAATATGAAGAACGTAAACAATTTGTTCTGAAACTGTTCTACATTTTTTCTCAGAGATATCTACAGCACTTTGCGACTCTATGAGGTACACCCATAGCGGGCAAGATGCCCGCACCACAATGTTTTCACCATTTACCCGAAATATGCTGTAATATCATGTCCGGATAAGAGCGTGGTAAAAAAACTTTCTCCTTTCTCCTTTTTCCTTTTTCTTCTTTCTTCCCTCCTGACTCCTGACTCCTGACTCCTGACTCCTTCTTCAATCCTTCAAAGTCGATCGCATAGTCGGGAACATAATGGCATCCCGAATACTTTGAGTATTGGTCAATAACATCACGACACGGTCAACTCCAATACCCATTCCACCACAACTAGGCATCCCCAAGGATAACGCCTGAATAAAGTCTTCATCCATTGGATGCGCTTCATCATCTCCTGCATCTCTCTGGGCAATTTGTTCCTCAAAACGTTGGCGTTGGTCTTGAGGGTCGTTTAACTCGGAGAAACCATTGGAATATTCTGTACCGTGAATAAATAACTCGAATCTTTCGACAAAACCTGGTTTGCTATGATGTCTTTTTGCTAACGGACTGACTTCAACTGGAAAATCAATTACAAAAGTAGGTTGAATTAAAGTTGATTCTACTTTTTGGTCGAAAACAGCATATAAAAGATAACCTAAACTTTGTGTTTCTAACTTGGATAATTTGAGGTTTAATTTTTCTGCCGCTTTAATAGCTTCTGGCAATTCTAAGTTATCAAAATCTAGTCCTGTTTCATCCTTAACTGCTTCTACCATTGTTTTAACTTGCCAATGTTTACCAGTGAAATTAGGATATTTTTGACTATGGTCATATTGACGCTCTAAATTAATAATTTGTCCTTGATATTCTATCTCTTTTATATCTCCTAAAACATTGTTCATACAATAACAAATAACATCTTCTACCAAGCCCAAAATTTCAAAATAATCTGCATAAGCTTGATAAACTTCTAGGGAAGTAAATTCAGGATTATGGGTACTATCTATTCCTTCATTTCTAAATACTCTGCCTAATTCAAAAACCCGTTCAAAACCACCACAAATTGCTCGTTTTAAAAATAATTCTGTAGCAATTCGCAGATATAAATCAACATCTAAAGCATTATGATGAGTGGTAAAAGGTCGAGCAGCAGCACCTCCATAAATTGCTTGTAAAACTGGTGTTTCTATTTCATAAAATCCAGCATCCCAAAGATATGTACGAATACTTTGTAAAATTTTACTCCGCATTCTAAAACGCTGTAAAGATTCGGCATTTCCAGCTAAATCCATTTCTCGATGACGACGACAAATTTCCGGGTCATTTACACCATAATAAGAGTCAGGAAATGGAATAATAGCTTTAGAAATAAGATCGAGTTTATTTACCTGAATTGATAACTCACCTCGGTTAGTTCGACAACCTATTCCTTCGGCACTAATAAAGTCTCCCACATCGAGGAGTTTTTGTATTTGTTTAAAGCTTAAACCAGGGTCTCCCTTAACTAATTTTTTCTCAATTTTAAGTTGAATTTTTCCACTTTCATCTGTTAGTTTAATAAAACCAATACTACCACTATCGCGCTTAGAAGTAATACGACCGCAAACTTTTAATAATTTTTCATTAGGGTCTGCTTCCCCTGGTTCTAATTCCTTTGCTGGTGGGGAAAATAGGTCTATAACTTGTTGAGCAGTGTGCGATCGCTCTACTGCTTTACTAGGATAGGGGTCTATTCCCAGGGAGCGTAATTCATCAACTCTTTGTGAACGAACTTCTGCTTCGTTCCTGGTTTCGTTTTTAGCCATTGGTAATTGTATTCTATATTTGGTTAATGAGGTTAGTATAATACCATAGTTTTTCTGTTTCTAGGATGTTATAAAGATTAAATTATTCCAAAGTTATTTGGAGGTTAAAAGTTTGGGATTGAAGAAGGAAGAAGGAAGAAGGAAGAAGGAAGAAATAAAAGTAAGCATTTTCTCCGGAATGCTGCGCAAACAGCCGTCAGCTATCAGCTACTACTTTTAGTTTACTATCAAAGCGTTATTAATTGTCTTACTATAAAAGTAGGCTCCCTTGACCTTAAAGTATATTTGAATTTAAACACTGTCCTATATAAGAAAGTCTTGTTGCTGATAGCTGAATGCTTACAAATAAAAAGGAAAAAGTGGATGGGGATAATCAACAACCTGCTACTTCGTGTCTGATAACCCCAACTAATTAACTAATTGTAAATATCCTGTAGACGGCGAGGTCTTCAAGCAAAGATAAAAATGATGTTATTGAAGGTTATTTTGGTTTTCAATAATATTTTAAATAGACAAAAATTTAATGGCAAATAATTTTTTTTTATATATCAATATTTTAATTTATGTAGTGATAAAAGTTTAAGTTTTGAGGTTTTTATAGTTTCAATACTTTCGTAGTGACAGCCATATTTTCTAGACTTATTTATAATACTGCTTCACGCATCTTATATGAAATACAAAAAAATCGTGCTACTTACCGAATAATTAAGGTTTCAAGCCTCTCCTTTAAAGGATAAATAATAAATTAATTTTCCTGTTCGTCAATCAATTCCGTATCCGTATATCCGTGCCATAATCCGTGTGAGCCACTCCCCTACTGACGCTTTCCCAAAGCAGCAGGAGGGGTAGATTTACCTGCTAAACCAATTAAAGCTAATAGAGCAATAACATAAGGCAACATCTCTAAAAATTGATACGGAATATTCAGATTAAAAGCTTGAACTCTTAACTGCAAAGCTTCTGTTGCGCCAAATAATAAACAAGCTAAAACTGTATTAACGGGATGCCATCTACCGAATATTATGGCTGCCAAAGCAATAAAACCTTTTCCACTACTCATACCTTCGGTGAAAAATTTCACATGAACTAATGCTAAATAAACTCCTCCTAAACTTGCCAAACAACCACTAAAACCTACGCTTAAATAACGCACTAAACTAACAGATATTCCTGCTGTTGCTGCTGCTTGAGGATATTCACCAACTGCTCTTAATGCTAAACCCCAACTGGTATTAAAAATGATGTAAGTAGAAACCAGAATTAACAATAAAAGTAAATAAAATAATAAGTCTTGATTGAAAAATATTCCTAAAATAGGCAAATCTTTTAATCCCAAAAATTTGATAGTTTCAATACCTGGTAGAGCAATTGTGCCACTGTCAAATAATACCCTAGCTCCATAAGCAGTTAATCCCGATACTGCTAAATTTATTGCCAAACCTGAAACTAATTGATTGACTTTTAAACTGACACAAAGATAGGCATGAATTAAGCCTAAAATTCCCCCGGCAAAAATTGCTACTAAAGTTCCTATCCAGACATTTTCTGTGGAAATAGAAACAGCCGCACTGATAAAAGCACCTGTTAATAACATTCCTTCTAAAGCAATGTTTAGAATGCCGGAACGTTCGGAAAATATTCCACCTAAAGCAGCAAAAGCTAGAGGAACAGAAAGTCGAATTGTGGCAGATAAATAATCAGAGAAAAAATTGATATTTGTCATTTTAGTCCAGTAGGGTGCGTTAGACCACTAAAATTTAGACTGTGGGTGGCATTTAACAACCCGTCGTAACGCACCATTTGAGTTGTGTCCACTACAGCAACACCCAAACAATTATAACTTTTTGTTGGGGGTTGCACATTATGGAATGATATTACCAAAAATTAGTTTAGACTTTAACTAAAAAAAACTATTAATTAGTCATTCTAGCAATTATCAAATCCAAAATCCTGTTCATCAAAAATATAAAATCATTCGTCACTGTGCAACGCCTTTTGTTGGGTTTCCTTTGTCAACCCAACCTACAAAATGCTTAAATTGTTACTTAATTCATTCTGACTCCTGACTCCTGTCTCCTGACTCCTTTTTTAAACTTAATTGTTACTTAATTCATTCTGACTCCTGACTCCTGTCTTCTGACTCCTTTTTCAAACTTATTGCTAAAAACAACATTGTCAAACCTTGAATAGCATAAACAATAGTTATCGACACCCCCGCACTCCGCTGCATCACATTTGCTCCACTCCTGAGAACACCAAAAAATAGGGATGTTAAAATTACTGCTAGGGGGTTGCCCCGACTTAATAATGCAATGGCGATCGCGTCGAAACCATAACCAGGAGAAAAATTTTCAAACAACCGATATTTTGCTCCTAATACTTCTGCGCTTCCTGCTAAACCTGCTAAACCACCGGATAAACCCATGACTGCGAGAATAGTCCGGTTGACAGAAATTCCGGCGTAACGAGCAGCAGTAGGGTTTTGTCCGACAGCATCTACTTGATAACCGAAAGCTGTAAATGACAACACGACGGCTAAAATTATGGCAATAACTAACCCCAATAAAATTCCAGCGTGAGCTTGAGTTTTAGGCAAAATTATCGGTAAACGCGCTGACTCGGCAATGAGAGGAGTGTACGGACTAGGAGCGTCGGGGGCGATAAGAGGTTCGTTTACCATGTAATTGACAAAATTTTGAGCGATGTAATTTAGGAGTAGGGTAGTCAGCACTTCATTTAAACCACGGGCGACTTTGAGATAACCAGCGATCGCTCCCCAAATTGCTCCGAGCAGAAAACCTCCTGTCAATGCTAGGGGTAAATGTATCCATATTGGGAAGTTAGGCAAATATAGTCCGACGACAACACTACCTAAAGCACCCATATAAATTTGCCCTTCCCCACCGAGATTAAATAAACCTGCTCGTAATGCTATTAATATTCCTAAACTTGCTAGCAATAGTGGGGTGGTTTTGCTGAGGGTATCGCTGAAACCGAAGTAGGTTGTAAGAGATTCTTGGAATAGGGCGGTATAGGCAGTTATGGGGTTGGTTTTTGCTAAGAGCATTAGAGCTGCTCCTGTTAATAAAGCGGCGAATACTGCAAATATTGGGAGTAGAATTGACTTGATAATTTTCGGCATTAGTTCGTAGTAGGGCTTCAGCCCGTTTTTTGTAGCAGTAGTAGATCGTAGCTTGGGTTTTGCTCCGCAACATATTTGCGCTAGCATTCCGGAACGGAAAAAGCGACAGCGCAACCCAACAGAAAACTTACCGACTTCCTGTGCCATTATGACTGTAACACCAGTGTTAATTTTTGTTGGGTTTCCTCCGTCAACCCAACCTACACAATAATTATCGGAAGTAATAACTCTTCACTGAAAAAGGTGATAACTGATAACTGATCGCTGAAACGGCGGCTGAAGCGCTTATATGTTAAAGCCTACAAGTCTCTGCGCGAGAGAAGAATACTCCTCCCTCCCCGCCACACCTCTAAGCCCCCAAGGTAAGGTAGGTGTCCCAAAGGTGTAGAAATATCTCCCCGATCATCTAAATAAATTTTATAGAAATTCACCCCACCCCTCTGCCGCCATCCTACCTGTATTACAAAATTATTCCACACTTGTGTATTGTAGTTTCTCGTACCACCCAAATTCTGATAAATTTCCTTTTGCACAGAAAAGCCAAGCTTACCATTACTATATTTTACCCAAAGCTTGTCTATTATGTAGAGGTCTATACAGGGGAATTTCTCTACACTTTCTATGTCCAAGGATTCTTGTTTATCTCGCCCTGCAACTTGTAACATAACTAGATAAGTTTCCTCATCTGCCTCTTTCCACTTTTCAGCAGCTAGGAACTCACGCAGTTTAAAATATTTAGAAGGTAAACTTTGTTGTGGTGAAATTTCCAATAGTTTTTTAATCGAACCATTTTCAAAAATATACTTTTTGCCAGATTTTTGCTGATCATCCAATATCATTTCAGAGCAAAGTAATTGTTTAATTTTCGGATAATTTTTCAGCCAATAATTTGCATTTCCTGTTTCCTGATTATTGAGTGTAGATTCAGAACTAATTATAATGGAATTAGTTGATGGAATAGATTTATCAACAGCATTTTTTTCTAACTCAGTAAGTAGTTGATTATTATTCTTTAGTTCCAAAATAAGACGGGGATATCTGAGGGTAATAGCAGTAAATTTACAAATTTGTTCTATGGTTATTGTTTCTGTTTCAGCAAAAGTAACTCCAATAGAATAATAGGCAATATGAATCCTGAGTCTCAATACATTAATATATTGTTTTAAACAACGGGGATTATAATCAAAAAAAGGAGCAACCATCTCTATAACTTGAGGAAGACTTTCTTTGCCTAAATCTTTTTCAATAATTGGGAAAATAGGTAAATCTGGAGATGTAGCCTCAGCCTCTTGAAATTCTAAATTCTGTTCTGAAATAGAAGATTCTTCTGCTTCTGTTTTTTCCGCTTCTTTTTCTTCTGGTGAAAATATTATATCAACTTTTCCTATGAATGCTTGGAGTAGATATTTTGCATCATTAAATCTTTGAGGAAAATCAAATACTTTAAGAATTAAATTATGAGAAATTCCAAAAAAATGTTTTTCAGGAGAAGCTTTGATTTCTGCCTCCATTTCTGATATTTTTTTAACAAAACTATTTAACTTCCTTTGAGAAGGTACAGGAACAGAGAATGATAATTGCACAAACTTTTCCAAAAAACTAAAACCATAATCAACCTTTTTCCTCAACTTATGAATTTCATTTTCCTCTACTTGATTTTCGGCGATCGCTGAAGCTAGAAAAGGAATAACATTTCTTTGTTTAAAACTTATAGCTGCTGCTACCTTTTCTCGATCCATACCCAAAATAAAAATTATCTTTGGGTCATTAGAAATCATCATATTTAGAGCTTGTAATAAATCTGCAGATTTATCCAAACCACAACGGTCAATATCATCAATAAAAACATAAATCTTCTCATTTTCACCCACATAAGCATTAACAATTTTAGAAAAATCCTCGTGAAACTTTTCAATAAAAGCTACTTGTTTATCATAATCAGGATGCTCAAGATATTGAGTCAAATCCATTTTCTGGTCGCCAATTAAATCTTTCAATATTGCTAAAAGTTTTCCGACTCCAGCAAACCCAGCACCATAACCTCCCAATTGTAACCAGAAACTTAAAAATTGATTATTTTCATCTTCTTTATTATCAGTTTTTTCCTCGCCTTCTTTATCTTCCTCTTCTGACTTTGAATCTGTTTTAACAATATCTGCAAATCTTTCATAAAAAGGAAAAATTCCCGCTACCTTATCTCGAAAAAATACAACAATTGGAATAGAAAAAATAATAGTTGCCATCAACCATATTATTACCAAAGTCTGGAGAAATTTCACTGGTTTATTTTTCCAGTCAAGACGATTACCGATTAGATTTAAGTAACTCCAAAAGTTATATAAAATATCAGATAAATTACGATTTTTCGACAATTGTTCTAAAAAAGATAGAGCAAAAGTCGCCCAAAGTGATTCAGATTTTTCATGTCGCCAAGCATTAAACCAAACAGTTTGAGTTTCTTGTTTGAATTTTAATCTGAAAAGTTCATAGATATCTGATACATCGCTGAAAATAATCCGGTCTTTTTTAATTTTCTGCCAAACTTTTTTTAAATCTTCCTTATCTAATTCTTTAGACTTCTTTTTAACCTCAGTTTCAAGTTGTTTCATAAAAGAAGACTTACCGCTACCCCATTCACCTTCGATAGAAATAGTTAGTGGCGGTTTAGTATCTTTATGAGTTAAAAATTCAGCCATTGCTATAACATAAGGAGTAAAACCAAGTTCATCATTTGTCGTAGGTTGGTCACCCACGGTAATAATTTGCTTTGAGTTTTCCGTAGAATCTGGCATAATTTTAAAAGTCAATAATTAAGGAATTGTAATACCAAATTTCATCAACTTAGGCTACACTACTTATCTTACTGAAACGTGAAATAATTTCCGGAAATTACTGTAGTATCAAAGTTTTGAGCCTATAAAATCTTACTTTTGGCTTTTGACTTTTAACTTATGTGAAACTGTGTAATTATGATACTTAGAGAACAAAAAAAAGTTGATTTGAAAGTTATTCTCACAGAACGTCTAAAAATTTCCTACTCAGAAATTGCTGAATTTTGCCAACGCTGGAATATTACTGAATTAGCTTTATTTGGCTCAGTATTGCGAGAAGATTTTCACCCTAATAGTGATATTCATATTTTAGTAGTTTATGATTCTTCTTGTCAGTTAACATTGTCAAAATTATTAGATATGCAAGAGGAATTAGAAACAAAGTTTGGACGTGCAGTTGATTTAGTAGAAAAAGCTATGATT
Source organism: Okeania sp. SIO2F5 (assembly GCF_010692685.1). Classification (NCBI taxonomy): domain Bacteria; kingdom Bacillati; phylum Cyanobacteriota; class Cyanophyceae; order Oscillatoriales; family Microcoleaceae; genus Okeania; species Okeania sp. SIO2F5. The sequence goes on from NZ_JAAHGU010000002.1 coordinate 71,117, forward strand.
AAAAATCCCTATCGTTTAGCTAATATTTTAAACACTTATCAAGTAATTTATGCAAAACAATGATAGAGATATTGCTTCAGTTTGGGATATGGTACAGGCAATTCGTCGAATTCAAGAGTTTACTACTGATATAAATTACAGTGAGTATTTACAGAGCATTTTGATACAAAGTGCAGTAGAGCGTCAATTTGAAATTTTGGGTGAAGCTGCACGTCGAATATCTTTAGAATTTCAACAATTACACCCTCAGATAAATTAGCGCAGTCTTATTGGTTTAAGAAATATTATTGCTCATCACTACGATGAGGTAATATCAGAAATTTTGTGGGGAGTTATTGCATCAGATATTCCTCTTTTATTAGAGCAATTAGAGGTTTTATTGCCTCCTCTTTCTAATGAATGAAAATGTTGGGTTTCGCTCCCTCAAAAATTGTGTTACTTATATGATATAATCAACCAGCAAAATTATCAGCAATTAAGGAAAAAAAGTCGATTATGGCAACTTATTTAATCACAGGAACTAATCGTGGTATTGGGCAAGAATTATGTAAACAAGTTCATAGTAAAGGTGACAAAGTAATTGCTGTTTGTCGTCAATCTAATCAAGAATTAGAAAATCTAGGAGTGCGTTTAGAAACTGGGGTAGATATTACTTCTGAAAAAGATGTTGCTAACTTAGTTAATCGTCTAAAAGGGATAAAATTAGATGTACTAATTAATAATGCTGGAATAGTCGAAAGAAATTCTCTAGATGATTTAGATTTTGATAGTATTCGCAAACAATTTGAAGTGAATGCTATAGGAACTTTACGCCTAACTCATGCTTTATTACCCTTGATGGAATCAGGCTCAAAAATTGCTATTATTACCAGTAGAATGGGTTCAATTGATGATAATACTTCCGGTGGTACTTATGGTTATCGAATGTCAAAGGTTGCAGTTAGTATGGCAGGTAAATCTTTATCTGTCGATCTAAAACCACAGGGAATTGCTGTAGCAATTTTACATCCTGGTTTAATTAGCACTAGAATGACGAATTTCACAGGAATATCTCCCGCAGAAGCAGCAGAAAATTTGTTAGCTAGAATTGACGAATTAAACTTAGAAAATACAGGTACTTTTTGGCACGCAAAGGGTGAAGTATTGCCTTGGTAGTATAGCGCTGTGCGCAGGCAACAGGCAACAGGCAACAGGCAACAGGGGGAATAAATTGCCATTGAAGAAGGAGACAGGAGACAGGAGACAGGAGACAGGAGGAAAATTACATGGGGATTCGCTCCCCCAAGTAATTTTGAACACCCCCGTTGACGGTGGGGTATTAAACCCACAAAGAAAATGATAATATAAGACTTTTAGCTATTGGGCACTTCCTGCAATTTGTAAATATACCAGCGCACAGTACTATAATACTATAACCCTACGCACAAGTCAGAAGTCAGAAGTTAGAACTCAGAAGTAATCCCTGACTAACTTTGAGGATTTATAGATGTCTTCCTTGTTTCTGTTGTAGATAACTAAATTCCTTTTTCCTTCTTTCTTCTTTCTTCTTCCTTCTTCCTTCTTCACTCAAATTCTACATTTTCATAGATATCTGACAAAGAGATTTGAAATTCCACTGAACTTAAAGATAAAATAGCTCCATCACCTTCATATTCTGATAACCACCATTTGCCATCCTCAGTTTTGCTAAACTGTTCGACATAATATCTGTATTGGTCGATGAGAATATATTCCCGCAAACTATTTACTCTCCGATAATACTCAAATTTTTGCCCCCGGTCGTAGCTTTCTGTCGATCGCGATAATACTTCAATAATTATCTGAGGATTAGTAATAGTATCTCGCCTACCTTCAGCATAAATAACTGGAGTAGAAATTACCATTACATCTGGATAGGTGTAGATATTTTTTGTTGGTATTGACAAGCGTAGATCGCTCATAAAAGTTTCATAAGGTTGCCCTTTAATGCCATACTTTAATGTTGCGTAAAAGTTACCAAAAATTCGATTGTGATTTACAGTTCCTCCAGTCATAGGTATTATTTTTCCATCACGATATTCACTTCTAAATTCAGCAGTTTTTTCCTGCTCTAGATACTCTTCGACAGAATAGTAAATTTGAGTTGCTTGCATTTAATTTTATCCTATTCAACTATCATAATACTAACAGTTGATTTCTTAAATTTGAAGTAAAAAGGAAGAATGAAAAATATTACGTTGTCTGAGTTTTAAGCATTTATTAGAAGTCAGAACTCAGGAGATAAATGAGATTCAAATCCCATCCTATTTATAGTCCAGTAGGATGTGTTTTGCTGTCGCATAACTCCGTTAACGCTCCGCGACATGTTTGCGGAGCATGACTATAAGAAAAAGCAGTAGCGTAACTGAGTAAAACCCTATATCTATTGTCATTGCGTAACTCTTATTATTATTATTATTATGTTTGCTTCTCCCTGTACGGACGTTGCATGGAACGTCCGTAACCACTCCCCCTCCTGGGAGGGGTTAAGGGTGGGTTCCCCGCTTAAGAAAATTCTGTCGATCGCTGGATTTAGTATTACAATGAATATATCAACAAAAACTATGTGATTAAAATTATATTATGCAAAAATTTGTTAGTCTATTTTCCCTCATAGCATTATTACAATTACCAATAATTGTTCAAGCTCAAGAAGAAATAGTAGACCCCATAGAAAGAGTAGTTTCTGCAGGATTAATGACCAAAGATGCAGCCGGAAAATTTAATCGCAATGAAATTATTAGTAGAGCCGAATTAGCGTCAATTTTAGTCAAAACATTTGATTTAGAAAAACGTGAATCTTCCCAGAAACAAAATGTTGAATTAAAAGATGTTTCTTCAGATTATTGGGCTTATAATGATATTCAAATTGTCCTCAAAAATGCTGTAATGAGTGGCTATCGTGAGGGAATGTTTTTTCCAAATTATAAAATTAATCGGGCAGAAGCATTTGCGATTTTTGCTCAAGCTTATGGTGTTTTTCAGTTTCCTGAAGAAAATACTAAAAAGCTATTAAATAATTACCCAGATTCAGATAAAATCCCGAGTTGGGCAACAAAATCAATAGCAACAGCATTGTATGAAGGTTTTGTGAATACTGAACCAGGTACAAACAACATAAATCCTTTAGAACCGATGACTCGTGGGGATATGGTTTATGCTTTAAATGCCTATTTAGACCGTCAACAACGTCCTGCATCTCTTCCCTGGAATGATGATTTGGTTCCAGGTGCAACCAGGTAATATTCAGAAGGAAGAAGGAAGAAGGAAGAAGAAAGAAGAAAGAAGAAAGAAGGGAATGGGGATAGTCTTCGACACACCATTTCGTGTCTATAAACCCCAACTAATTGTCAACACCGCCAGTGAAGGCAGGGTATTAAACTCAAAATAAAAAGATAAAAAAAGTGGATATAAACAAGGTGAAATTTAAGTATCAATTCCAAATTGAAAAAATTACAAATTATGGCAGTAACAATTATTTACTCCTTGAGCAAATATTGAAACTTATAACCAACTTCCCAAACTGTTTTTATCTACTCAAAATTATATGTAGTTTCAAAGCACTATTACAAGTTCAATAATGTCAAATTAAATATATTTTATCCGATGGCAAAAAAACGAATTTTACTAATAGATGACGAAGAAGATATTAGAGAAGTAGCCCAACTTAGCCTAGAAATAGTAGGTGGTTGGCAAGTAATTACAGGTAGCTCAGGTAGTGAAGCTGTTGCTAAAGCAGAAGTAGAACAGCCAGATGCTATTCTCTTAGATGTAATGATGCCTGAAATAGATGGATTTTCTACTCTTAAACAACTACGAGCTAATCAGGCCACTCAGCAAATTCCAGTAATTTTCCTGACAGCGAAAGTTTGTTCAGAAGATCGCCATCAATTTTTGCAGTTGGGAATAAATGGAGTAATTAATAAGCCTTTTGATCCTATGTCTCTGGCAACTGAAGTAGAGACAATTTTGGGTTGGGTTCCATAGTAGTAAACCATTTCTCAAAAACTGTTCTACATTTTCTTGAGTGGGGAGTAGGGTAGTAGTGGAGAATTAAACATGAGAATCATTAACATTAACTGGGCTGCTAATTAGCAAAAAAATTATCATACCTGTATTAATTACATAATAACTGAAGTTTTATCGAAAAATAGTATTAATGAGTGGGAATTGGTTTAATTACTTTAAATTGACTACTGACTACTGACTACTGACTACTGACTACTTCTTCAAGTTCAAAAAACTCTAAACATTAGTGTCTAAAATTACGCAGAAAAAAAAATTTGATATAAACTAAAGTAATATATTATGCAAAGTCACTCTGTAGACTTAATATATGTCAAACTGGGAATTTTTGCTACAGAAAGAAGGCGATAGAACCTGGCTACCTCTAGAATCATCCGATGTGGAGATTCTAGAAGGTCGTTATCGGATTGTGGCTCATACCCATATAGCCAATACAGAAGTCCAAATTCAGATTATTCACGATTCTCTCGAAGAAGTTCCACCCTTAAGGCGAGTTCAGAAACGTTCTAGTCTTACCCACTCTCAAGGTCTAATCTCTATTATCCCTTTTACCCGCCTCAAACCTGGTAAATGGGAATTTCGTTGTCAAAGTAAACCAACTACATCATCTGTCAAAGCAAAACAACATATTGTCCATTTAGAAGTATTGCCCACTGATTATGATGATTCAGATTTCTCACAAACACTAGATGTTCAGAGTCAGGAACTATATCCATTAGTAGATTCAGAAACTCAGGAAAATGAGTTGATTGCTAATGAAAATATATCTGTTTTTTCTAGTCAAATAAGCTCCATAGATCATCCAGAAGAAAATACAGAAAAAAAAGACTTTGAATTAACAACTAAATCAGATGACATAGAATTATTGGATGCTCAGATTGAAGAGAAAAATTCCACTAATTTACTAGATGATGAGGAAGAAGATTCAAGTATTCAAGCTCAAAACCAACTCGAAGAACAAAGTCATCCATCAGACATTAAAGATACAGAGGAAAAATTAAAAGAACTAACTGAAACTCTCAGACATAATTCATCAATACTTGGGCAAGTTGAGCAACAACAAGCAATAGAACAAGCAATAGAATTAGAGGCAAATCAACAGGCAGATACCAACATCACTAATCAGACTAACTCTACTATAAATTATCCTTTACAACTAACCTTAAACCAAGCATCTTATACTGCTCAACCAGGAGAAGCTTTAATTATATCTGGTCAAATAATCTTAGATAATCAAGCTCAAAATATTCAATCTACAGAAGGTTTAAATCACCTTATATCCCAGAATACTTTAACAAAAAATGATTCCTCCATTCCAGAAAATAATACTCCAATAGTTAATGGTAATTTAAAAATTTGTCTGCGTAATCCTCAAACTTCAGAAATTTTAATTGATATACAACAAGCTCTACCAGAACAAGTTACACCTATTATATTTGCTTGTACAGTCAATGTTCCAGAAAATATTAAAACTCGTTTAATATTAGGGCAAATTATCCTCACAAATAATACAGCTACTTTAGCTAATACATCTTTTACAATTACAGCCCCACTACAGAATTGGTTAACAGCAATTGATGATAATTTTACTGAAGATGACTATCAGGAAATGGCTGCAAAAATAACTCAGGCAGCAAGAAAATCAGAGCAAAAATCTCCTTCTTTTCAGGAGTTAGTAGAAAAAATTAATCAAGTTAAACCCCAGAAGGAATCTGATATAGAACAACCCTTACCACCACAGATATATCAACCTGTTGAAGGAGAGGAAGATTCTGGAACACTAGAGTTACCAACCTTTGGAAACCCACCACCGGAAACAATGGCCAAAGATAAGACTCTGATTAATGAGTTGCTGGCCAAGTCAAATGCTCCTCAAGATTCAGATGAATTAGATGATGTCTGGGAAGATTCAAATAAACTTTCAGAGCGGACAAGTTTACAAGCAGAAGAAATAGAAGAGTCAGAGTCGGAGTCGGAGTCGAAAACTACTGAGGAAGAGGAAGTTTATTCTATAAATCAGCAAAACCTTGTTCCCTTTCCGACAAAATTTGCTCCTAGAAAAGAGGCATTTAAGGCTTTGAATTTAGAGGATAGATTTTTTTCTCGGCTGAATTCTTTGGTTAATGATTCTGAGTTGTCCCAATGGATGAAAGCTTCTTCTTTATCTCCAACTGAAGAATTAGAGAATATATCAGAAGATCAACATAAAACTGGAACAGATAAGTTGCAAGATAGTGACTCTATAAATACGATAGTTGATGATGAAGAACTTGCCAGTGACAATTCTGATGAAATTAATTGGGAAGCACAAGAGTTTGTTGTTGAAGATGAACAAATAGAGCAGCAAGAAAAGCAATGGAATGATGGTTTAGCAAATGTTTCTCAGTCGGAAGATGAATCAATTTCTAGACAACCTTATATTTTACCAGACGATCAACCAGTGCCAGTGCCTCATTTAGAAGTACTGGCTAAAGATGTAATTGCTGGAAAAGATGTAAAAGTTAGAGTACAATTACCGGAGGGTTTGCCTGGTATTTATGTTAAGATTTGGGTTTACGACCGCCAAGCTCAAACAATAGTTGCAGGACCACGTTGGTTAACTGACTTTATTCCTAATGGCATGGGGCAAGTAGAGGTAATTACAGAACTGTATATTGCTTATGGTTGTTTAGAAATAAAAATTGAAGCGATCGCAGCCGAAGTACAAACTAACCGCGAAAGTCATAGAGTAGTTATTGAACATTTGGTAGTTCCTCCTCCTCCTCCAATTTTGCCTTTTGATGATTTGAACCTGAGTTAGACATGATTTCTAAGTTAGTTCTGGGGCAAGACCAACTTGTAGGTACTAAGGCAGGCCAACCTTTGCGTAAAGCTTCTATACAGACAGCATGAACTGTTAATTGGCAGTCTAACATTTCGACCCCTTCTTTTTCAGCTTGTTTCTGGCTAATTTTCGTTATAGAATCATCGTTAAATTCAAAAGTTTTATGGCATTGAAGACAGACTATATGATGATGTTTACGATGGTTAGGGGAGTTAATCTCATAATGTTTGTGTCCTTCAGCTAATTCTAGTTCCCGCAAAATACCTACTTTTGTCAAGAGATGTAGGGTTCGGTAGACAGTAGAAAGGCTAATTTTTTCCTGTTGATATAACAACAGATTATATATTTCTTCTGCATTTAAGTGTTTACCTTGAGGTAAGTGTTGAAACATTTGTAAAATAGTCTCCCTTTGGGGAGTCAAACGCCAACCTCTTTGATTTAGTTCAGACTTAAGTGAATCATGCTGATAGAATACCATTTTTATGATTGCCCAGATTTGCTTCTGAATAAATGCATTACTACATATTAGAAAATATATACTTATTGAGAGATTTTTGCAAGAGTTAATTGGCCTCAAGGCTGACACCGTTTCATGGAAGTCAGAAGTCAGAAGTCAGAAGTTAGATTCGATCAGCTAAAAACTTTGACAAGACAATAGCTTTAAGCAATTATTTGATATTTAAAGAAGCGAAACTATTTGTAACATCAGGTGTAATATCATGTTCAGTTGAATACTTATAAATAACTTAGCGAGGAGTCAGGAGTCAGGAGTCAGGAGTCAGGAGGGAAGAAAGGAGAAAAATCAAGATAATTTCAGTATTTCAAGATAATTTCAGTATTTATTTGGTACTGTCAGTTCTGAAATTTTATTTATAACTGACCCGTCCGAACATGATATAAAATCAACCATTATTTCAGAAATAGACATCTCCAAAAATAAAAAATAAAATCAATTATCGTACAGAAATCATTAATTATTTCCCCCTCCATACCTATTCCCTATTCCCTATTGTCTCTTTTCTGGAGATGTCTAATGAGACTTGATATTAGCTGAGAGCTAAATGGAGTGTAGTTGCCAAATTCAAAGACAAAAAAATTTCTACTACTACCTTTTCATATTATGTCTGCTTAATTAATTATAAAAAAATCCTAAAAGCTATACATCCGTAGATTATTTAATTATTTATTAACAACTAAATATGATTTTTCGTATTTCATATTACTTCTGCTGTAATATTATGTCCGGTTGATTACTTATAAATAAAATCAGGGAGGAGTCAGGAGTCAGGAGGGAATAAAGAAGCAAGAAATAAGAGGAGGAAAAGGAGAAAGTTTTTTTGCTCGCTAATTATCCGGACATAATATAAGTTCTCAGCACAATTGTTTATAAAATGTCTAAATAATTAGAGAATAATAAAGTAACTATAAAAGTGCAGAAAAATACAAAAACTGAGGGGGTGCATCTAACTATTTGCCAAAATACTTTTTTCCTATATATTCTCTATTTCCTGTTGCCAGATAAGCTGTTGCCTAAAAGCGATAATTTTTTGGCTTTATTCAAAATTGAGATGCACCCAACTAAGGGCTAATTGTTAATTTTTATATGACACTTCCAACGAGTACTAAATAATGCTTTAATAACATACTTGGGATTAATCTAACTTGCCTAGTTTATAGAAAAAAGGCCATGTTTAGAGAGTGAATGTACAAGCAAAGATTAAGAAAGCGTATTGGCTTAATATTCGGTATATTAGGTGGGTTACGGTGGCACCATTTTAGCTGTGTCACGCCACTATGCCTAGATTTAATATTCCTTTTACAAACAGTCTCTTAGAGCTAATTAATCAGATTTTGTCCCGAAAATTCGATCAAAATATCCATAATCAATCAACAACTTAAAAAATGAATGAAGAAAAACGTCAAGCATACTGGCGTGCCAACAAAGCATTAATCAGAAACTTGCTAATAGTTTGGGCTTTAGTGTCAATTGTTTTTAGCATTTTATTAGTCCAACCCTTAAATGCAATTCAATTCTTTGGTGTCCCCTTGGGTTTTTGGATGGCACAACAAGGTTCAATTTATGTCTTTGTCATCTTAATTTTTACTTACGCCATTCAAATGGATAAACTCGATAAAAAATACAACATGGACAAACTCGATCGACAATCTAATACTGACAGGAGAGACTAAATGACTGTAGAAGTCTGGACATTTATACTCGTTATTATTTCCTTCATGGGTTATCTGTACATTGGATGGCGATCGCGAGTTAAAGATAGTAAAGGTTTTTTTGTCGCCGATCAAGGTGTACCTGCTATTGCTAATGGTGCTGCGACTGGTGCTGACTGGATGTCTGCTGCCTCATTTATTTCAATGGCAGGGTTAATTTCTTTCTTGGGTTATGACGGTTCGATCTATCTGATGGGATGGACTGGCGGTTTTGTACTATTAGCACTGCTACTCGCTCCATATCTGCGGAAGTTCGGCAAATATACAGTACCTGATTTTGTGGGCGATCGCTACTACTCAAATGTTGCCCGTATCGTTGCGGTTATCGCTGCTATCTTTGTCTCCATGACTTATGTTGCTGGGCAAATGCGCGGTGTCGGTATTGTTTTCAGTCGCTTTTTGCAAGTTGATATTGGTACTGGCGTTGTCATTGGTATGATTATTGTTGCCTTTTTTGCCATCTTAGGTGGAATGAAAGGCATCACTTGGACTCAAGTCGCCCAATATTCTGTACTCATTGTTGCTTATCTGATTCCAGCTATTGCTATTGCGACAGTTATTACAGGTATTCCCATTCCTCAATTTGCTTTTACTTTCAGCGATATTGTCGAAAAACTAAATCAGGTTCAGGTAGACTTGGGTTTCCAAGAATACAGCGCTGCTTTTACCAACAAAAGTATGCTTGATGTTTTGTTTATCACTATTGCGCTGATGGTTGGAACTGCTGGTTTACCTCACGTTATTGTCCGTTTCTACACAGTGCCGAATGTAAGAGCAGCTCGATATTCTGCTGGTTGGGCATTATTGTTTATTGCTATCTTGTATACAACCGCTCCTGCTTTAGCTACTTTTGCCCGATATAACTTAATTGAGAGTTTACACAACAAAACTTTGGAGGAAGTGCAACAGTTAGACTGGGCAACAAAGTGGAAAAATACGGGTTTATTAGAATTTACCGATAAAAATAATGATGGTAGCTTCCAACTAACCCCAGATCTAGAGACTAATGAAATTAGGATCGACAGGGATATCATTGTTTTGTCTACTCCAGAAGTAGCTAAACTTGCTCCTTGGGTAATTGCGTTAGTGGCAGCAGGAGGGTTAGCTGCTGCTTTGTCTACAGCATCGGGTTTGTTGTTGGTAATTTCTAGCTCTATTGCACATGACGTTTATTATCGAATGATCGATCCAGGAGCATCCGAGTCGCGACGGTTAATGGTAGGGCGGATCATGGTAGGGTTTTCTATTGCCATTGCTGGTTACTTTGGAGTTAATCCACCAGGGTTTGTTGCTCAGGTAGTAGCTTTTGCTTTCGGTTTAGCTGCTGCAAGTTTTTTCCCAGTAATTATTTTAGGTGTGTTTGATAAACGGACTAACCGGGAAGGAGCGATCGCTGGTATGGTAGTGGGTTTATTATTTACTACTATCTATATTATCGGTGTCAAATTTGCCGGAATGCCTACATGGTTTTTCGGCGTTTCTGCTGAAGGTATTGGCACTGTGGGAATGGTGCTGAATTTTATTGTGACTTTGGTTGTGTCTCGGATGACACCTCCGCCACCATTGGAAATACAAGAAATGGTAGAAGATTTGCGATCGCCTCTAGCTGTACCTGTTCCCATTAGCGATATTGGAGAGGAAGAGTTGGATTAATTTGTGGGCGTTGTATAGTTACGGGATGATCATACATAATGCTTTGCATACAGCAGTTTTCATTTTAGTAGAACACAGCAGGGGCAATTCGTAGTCCCTACAAAGGTTGTGTTTTTGACTGTATAATACCAAATCCGGTGTAGTAAGGAGATATTCACAAAATTCAAAATCTTTGGGTGATCAGGATTTGGATATTTAGCTGACTACCCTATAAGAACCGGATTTGGTATAATTCATCTACCTGAAAACCGCTATAAGCAGAAACTTTTGATAGATCAGAAAAAAATTTTTGGCACAGATCAAAATCATATCATGTCCGTTTATATCGTTTGTGTAAACCCAAGGGTGAATATCTACAGGAAATGATGGTTTTTTCTTGCGAGGGTAGCCTTCTTCCCTCTTTCTTCTTCCTTCTTCCTTCTTCCTTCTTCCTTCTTCCTTACCTTTGCTATACAAGACCGATGCTACCGGACATGATATCATCCGATAATTTACAACATAAAATCTGATTAGCGGAATCAATTAATGAAACGACGGACACTATTTAATTTATTAAGTCGAGCTGGTGGAACGACTGCCGTTCTGATCGCTCTCCATGCCATGGGTTGGAGATTAACCCATGCTCAAACAACTAATCGACCAAGACTAGGAGGCGAAACAGGTGCTGGAATTAAAGTCATCATTTTGGGAGCGGGAATTGCAGGTATGACCGCTGCCTACGAGTTGACAAAAGCTGGATATGAATGTATTTTGTTAGAAGCTCGAAATCGTACAGGTGGTCGCTGTTGGACTTTGCGCCATAACGATGTAATCAATGAGATTCATCAGCAAAGTCAACGCTCAGAGAAATGCCCATTTGATAATGACAATTCTCTCTATTTAAACGCAGGACCAGCTCGTATACCTTACCACCACAAAAATATTTTGAGTTATTGTAAAGAGTTTGGAGTGCCACTAGAGGTAATCGTTAATGAAAATCGGGCAGCCTACTTCCAGGACGATCAAGCTTTCGGTGGTTCTCCTGTTAACAACCGACGGGTTTTGAATGACAGCAGAGGTTACATTGCTGAGTTACTAACTAAAGCTATTGGTATTAATGGGTTAGATCGGGATGTATCTCTCGAAGAACAAGAGCGTCTGTTAGAGTTTGTTAAACGATTTGGTGATTTAAATTCAAAGGGGGAATATGTGGGTTCTAGTAGAGCTGGATATGAAATTCCCCCTGGTGCTGGAATAAACACTGGTAGAAAACATGAGCCTTTGCCATTATCTGAATTATTAAATTCTCGGTTCTGGGAATACAAAATGCATTTCGGTGAAAGTTATCTACAAGCTGCCACCATGTTGCAACCAGTGGGTGGAATGGATGCTATAGCTAAAGCTTTTGAGCAGAGGGTGGGTAGACTTATTCGCTATAAGGCTGAAGTTACTGAAATTAAGCAGAATTCTGATGGGGTGCAGGTGATATATCGCGATCGCAAAAGCAATCAATATCAGTCTGTTGATGGTAAATTCGCAATTTGTACCATCCCCCTATCGGTACTAACAAATATTAAAGCTGATTTTTCAAAGGAACATCAAGCTGCGATTACAGTAGGAGCATCTTCCTATAACCGGGCAGTTAAAGTAGGATTTCAAAGCAAGCGTCGATTTTGGGAAGAAGACTACAATATCTACGGTGGTATTTCCTGGACAGAGGCTGACATTATTCAAATGTGGTATCCCTCAACCGGTTTTCATAATCCTCAAGGTATTATTGTTGGTGCTTACATCTGGAGTAATGATATTTCAAAACGCTGGGAAGCTATGACATTTAATCAAAGATTATCCCTAGCTATTTCACAAGGGGAAAAGATTCACCCAGGGTATAATCAGGAAGTATCCGTAGCAAATGGCTGCACCGTAGCTTGGGGAAAAGTCCCCTATAGCCAGGGTGCTTGGATCAGTTGGGAGCAAGATAGCAGGAAAAAGGCATATCAAGTTCTGAATGAACCTGAAGGAAATGTATATTTTGCCGGAGACTATATGAGTTATTTAAGCGGATGGCAGGAAGGGGCTATTTTGTCAGCTCATAAAATTGTTAATGATATTACTACTAGAGTACAAAATTCTTAATTTATAGGAGAAAGAGTGAAAATGAAAAAAAATAGAATCTTATCAGCACTAAATCGCTTTGCCATTAGCCTGATTAGATATAAAGCTATGATGATTATTGCTTTTTTAGGTCTGATTTTATCTCTACTAACTTTGCATAGCACTCAAGCTGCAGATGATGTAATTATTCGACACCCCATTCCTGGTTCTAGTTTTCCTATTGCCCGAGCTGTAGAAATTCCTCCTAGCGTTCAACAGGTTTACCTAAGTGGTCAAGTTCCTCCCGTTGTGGACGATACAGTCGATAAAAGGACGATAACCGCCTTCGGAGATACTAAAACTCAAACTGTTGGAGTTCTCAAACGCATCCAGAGTACCTTAGAGGACTTAGACTTGACTCTAGGGGATGTGGTGAAAATGCAGGTTTTTTTGGTTGGCGACCCGGAAATGGATGATCGCCTTGATTTTAAAGGGTTTATGGAGGGATACACACAATTTTTTGGCACTCAGGATCAGCCTCGATTACCAGCTCGCTCTGTTATGCAGGTTGCCGGGTTAGCTAATCCTGGTTGGTTAGTAGAAATTGAAGTTACAGCAGTACGACTATAAAATCAGCAAATCTTGAACAGGATCAGACCTAATTTCCGATCAGATACATTCGCTATAATTATCTAAAAATTGTTTATAGAAACCATTTGGTATCTCCGCAAAGGTGAGTTTTTTTGGCAAAGGAGTCAGAAGTTAGGAGATTGAGAAATAAAATAATCAAACTCAAGACTGCATTCGCTGAATAATACCAATAGACCTTTTGCGTGGACTCGTGATGGTATTGATGATATTAGACTATGTACGGATGTTTTTCTCTAATGCTAACTGTAACCCTCTGTTGCCTGTTCCCTACTCTAATATATGAAAAACTCAATGAATACAGAAACTTGGACATTTATTTTCGTAACAATTTCGTTAATGCTTTACCTTTACATTGGATGGCGATCGCGAGTCCAAGATAGTGAAGGCTTTTTCGTCGCCGATAGAGGTGTACCTGCTATTGCTAATGGTGCTGCCACAGCAGCGGACTTTATGTCTGCAGTTTCATTTATTTCTATAGCAGGAGCAGTGTCAATTTTAGGTTATGATGGTTCTTATTATGTAATGGCAGCAACAGGAGGTTATATACTCTTGGGATTGCTGCTTGCTCCATATCTACGAAAGTTTGGTAAATATACTTTGCCCGACTTTATAGGCGATCGCTACTACTCTAATATTGCTCGCATCGTTGCGGTTATTGCTGCCCTTATTATATCTATAACTTTTGTTGTCGGTCAAATGCGAGGTGTAGGTATTGTCTTCAGTCGGTTTTTGCAAGTCCCTATTGAAGTTGGTGTCGTCATCGGTATGGTTATAGTTGCCTTCTTCGCCATCTTAGGAGGAATGAAAGGCATTACTTGGACTCAAGTTGCTCAATATTTTATACTTATTGTTGCTTACTTGATACCAGCTATTGTCATTAGTAATATTCTGACAAATATTCCGATTCCACAATTCGCTTTTACCTTTGGAGATATTGTAGAAAAACTGAATCAAGTTCAGGTTGACTTAGGTTTTCCAGAATATACTGCTGCCTTCAGTCAAAAAACTATGCTAGATGTTCTATTCATCACTATTTCCGGTATGGTGGGTCTTGCTAGTTTACCCCACGTTATTGTTCGTTTCTATACTGTACCTAACGTGACAGCAGCCAGATATTCTGTAGGTTGGGCATTATTATTTATTGCCATTTTTTCTACAACTGTTCCTGCTTTAGCTGCTTCTGCGCGATACAACTTAATTGATACTTTACACAACAAAACTGTGGCGGAAGTGCAACAGTTAGACTGGGCGACAAAGTGGGAAAATACAGGTTTATTAGAATTTACCGATAAAAATAACGACAGTCGTTTACAGTTGACTCCAGATACAAAGACTAATGAAATTATTCTCGATCCGGATATTATCACTCTCTCTACTCCAGAAGTTGCAAAACTGCCACCTTGGATAATTGCATTAGTCGCAGCAGGAGGATTAGCGGCTGCTTTGTCTACTGCATCAGGTTTGTTATTAGTGATTTCTAGTGCAATTGCTCACGATGTTTATTACCGCCTAATTAACCCAGAAGCATCAGAATCGCAAAGATTAATGTTAGGCAGAATAATGGTAGTATTAGCGATCGCTTTTTCTGGTTATTTCGGTATTAACCCCCCTGGTTTTGTGATTGAGATAGCAACTTTGGGAGTTGGTATCGCTGCTGCGACTTTTTTTCCAGCAATTATTTTGGGAGTGTTTGATAAACGCACTAACCGGGAAGGAGCAATAAGTGGTATGATAGTTGGTTTAGTGTTTACAACTATCTATATTGTTGGTGTAAGATTCTACGCAATGCCGACATGGTTTTTGGGGTTATCCGATCAGGGTATCGGTACAATAGGAATGTTATTGAATTTTATTGTGACTTTGCTAGTATCTCGGATGACAACTCCTCCACCATTGGAGATACAAGAGATGGTAGGAGATTTGCGATCGCCTTTAGCTGCACCTGCTCCAATTAGAGATATTGGGGAGGAAGAGTTGGATTAATATTCTTTTGGGATCATGGTTATCAGTTAAACTGTATTCTATGGATGAGATGAGTTAAACTGTATTCTATGGATGAGATGACGGAAATGCAAGCTAGAGATGGCATAAAGACCGATCAGCAGTAATATCATGTCCAGATGATTAAGTATAATAAAAATGTTTTCCTCTCAATGTTGAAGAAATATCCCAAATTTCCACTCCTATCAAGTCTTCCCTCTTAAATTTACACCTACCACCTACCACTTAAAAACTGTATTATCACTAATTAAACGGACATGATATAAGTCAAGCAATAGTAATATTTTGACTCGGGAAAATTTTAACATCACCATAACCCCTAGAGTAAATTAGAACTCTGGGGGTTATGATGATTAATTGGTAGTGCAGAGTGCAAAGTGTGGGATAGGTAATATCAAATCCGGTTAAACAGCCATAGAATGGTTAAGTTAGGAGTCCTCAGGAGTCAACCCACCCCTAACCCCTCCCCTCCTGGGAGGGGAACGACCGAGTCAGGAGGAGAAAGAATTACAAAGATGAGGGTATAGCAATGAGCGCTGGCATTTTTACATGTTACATAGATATTTGCAATGTAATATAAAAGTAACTGTATGAGCTGTATTTTTCATAAATTAGGCGATCGCTAAACCTTAAAGTTTTAAGGATGTCTGTAATGGTATTGATAATTTACAGTTTATAGCTTGAAATTGTTTACAGAGGGAAGATTTGGGGAGAGATAATACAAAAAATTCAACACTCCTTCAACTGAATTTTCCTCAAAATTAATGCGCGAAAAGACTTGACTACCATAATTATATAGATCTCAAATGGGTTCTATAGAAAAGTTGGGGGTGTGCGGGAAGATGTCCTACACTTTGATATTGCAGTCAAAAAAGATTATTGAGCGATCGTTTTTGTAGAAATTCTGAGGTTTTTTATCATGCTAAATGTAACTATTGATGAAATTCAAAGCGATCTACTGAAATATTTGCGTTTAGTTGAAGAGGGGGAAACTGTGGCTTTGTTGCATGAAAGTAGCGTTCTTAACATCCATTCCGTAGCTTAATCGCTCTGTTTCGCGATCTATTGTCCAATAGTTATTGTTCTGCTGAGAAAGCGATCGCTCTGTTTCGCGACTATTGATGTTCTATTTACTATTGTCCAATAGTTAGGGGCGGGCATTAAATGCTCAAAGCTTTTGCCTGCAAAGGTTTCAGTTTTTTTTATTTCCCATACTGATGTTCTATTTATCTATTGTCCAATAGTTACAGCAGTTTCAGCGCGTTATTGTTGTAGATATGCACAAGCAAGTGCGACAGCTATATACTTTCATGCAACAAAGCCGGAAACTGTTGTAATTATTCGATCTGAGCAAGCGATCGCTGAGATTATACCTATTGCCAATAACAAGAAATTACGACCATTTGGTTTGTGTGCAGGTGAGTTTACTGTTCCGGATGATTTCGATGCTTCTTTAACAGAAGATATGCTAGATGCATTCGAGGGGAAATGAGAATGAAGAAAACTTGTATTGTGCTTATGGGAGTAATGTTAGTCTATTTTCGGAGTCTTTAGCAAAAGTTGCTTAATTGTTCCATAATTTTTTTTATCTGATTCTGGTTTTAGTTGGTAGTAGGAAAAGCTAATAACTGAAATTTTCGATGAGGTTAAGAGGCGGTCAATGGTAAATTTTGATGTAAGTGAGATAAGAAGTATAACAAAGATGCTTGGACCAACAGCAGACTTTGACAGTTCTTTTACTTTTTATTATGACGAAACAAATAATATTAGAAAATTCTATGTGAGGGAATTCGACTTTAATGAATCTTTTAATTCAAATTTTGTTTTAGGTGGTTTAGTTTACGAAGGAAGCCAACCTGATATTAAACCTTTATTTGATAGGCTTAACCTACAAAATAATATTAAAGATGTAAAATTTAAGCATATTTCTCAGGGAAAGAAAGAATTTCTTGACTGCTTGAAGTCTGAAAAACTGAATGTATTTTTGAAATACCTTTTGTCGGACAATGATTTATACATCCATTATTCAAGTTTAAATATTCTTTACTGGTCTATTGTCGATATTGTGGATTCTGCAATTGCTGTTAGTTCAGAAGTTACAAAGCAGTTTGGTTTATATTACCATAATTTTCTAAAAAACGACTTATATAAGCTCGCAAAACTCGAAATTGAGTCTTTTCAAGAATTGTTTTATAATTTTGATTATCCTAATATTAAAAAGGAATCAGTTTCAGAATTCATTGAAGAACTAACTTCAATATTTGACGAATATATTGATACGCCAGAATTCCATTTGGGATTGGAGTCCCTCAGGCAAATACTCAAAGAGGCAAATAAAAAGGATTCACTTCCATTTATAATGGACGAAGAAGATCGTGTTTTGATAAATAATTTTTTGGAATTTTATCTAAGACCTATATATTTGTTCAATAATTCAAATCATATTTTTGATAATGAGGCAACTATTTCAGAAATGCTAGTTAACTACAAAATAATTGATGAAGGCAAAGAAATAAAAAACTATGCCTTTGTTGATTCGCAAGGTGATTTATTTGTTCAGGCTTCAGATGTTTTTGTTGGTTTGATGGGTAAATTTACTAATTATATAAATACCAATTCTAGGGATAAAATAATAAGCGATTTTGATTCATTATCGGAGAAGCAATCAAACAATATTGATTCTTTAATAAACTTGCTTGATAAATCTCACAACAAGAATATTGGTTTTTTGCATTGGATAGATAGTTATGAAGAACAAACAAAAATAAATTTGATATGTGAAATTAGAAGAAACCACGCATAATAATTTGACTGGAGCAGATCGGCAAAGTTAGCCTATGCTTTAGCAAAGGTTACTTGCAAAAACTCACTTTAACCGTTATCTCAATCAACAATACTTGTTTCAGTTAATGGGCGATCGCTTAAAGTAATTTCCACTTGTTACAATTTTTCTCTAAATATCCTATTTGAAAGTTTATTTTATGTAAATCAAACTACATTTTTTTCTGCTGCCTGAAGAAGTGAAAAATCATTCCTCTTTTCTAGCCTTTATTTATTGACAATCATCTGCATTGTCAAATACAATAAATGTGTTATTTAGTCTCGTTAACTTAGTTTTTTTCTCAAAAGTAATAGTAATAGGGAAATAATAATCAGATGAAGCGTCTTATTGACTACGTTAAAGCAATTGAGGGCGAAGCCAGTCCTTATGAGATTGTGAACAGCGACTCTCAATCAGAAACGAAACTCGATCCTACAGGTAGCACTATTGAGATAACTCGGCGAGTTCACCATTTTAGTGATGGAGTATCTGTTGAATATGAACGTGAATACGATGATGGCGCACCTTACCCTGGTTGTAAAGAGTTTTGGTATACCTACAAAGTAGTTAATTCTAATGGGTTTGAATTTGAGGGGGAGATGACTAAGCTCTTTCAAAGTCATTCAGAGATTCAAAATTGGTTGAAATGTAATGGAGAATCAGCTAATTCCAATTAAAGGCTAGGAAGTGCAGTATCCAATACATCTATAGCAAGATTAAAATTCATTCTGGAGTCAAGCTATATGTCAGAATTGCTGAAAAGAATTACGATTAATCCTAAACAGTGCGGTGGCCACCCTTGCATCCGAGGTATGAGAATTAGGGTATCGGATGTACTGGATCTGTTTGCGGCTGGACTGAGTGCGGAGCAAATCTTAGCAGAAATGCCCGATCTAGAAGCCAACGATCTGCAAGCAGCACTTCTATATGCCTCCCGTAAACTTAATCATCCCGTGCTAGTCGTATGATAATTTGGGTAGATGTACATTTGTCGCCTGCCATTGCCACTAGGTGATTAGCAACTTATGTTCGCTGTTATCTAAACAAACAATACTCGTTTCACCTAAAAGCGATCGCTTAAAGTAATTTCCACTTGTAACAATTTTTCTATTATGCAATAAAATCAAAATAATCAAACAGACAAAATAGGAAAAATTGACACTAATGTTAGAAACATTACTAGAGCCATTACAATATAGTTTTATGCAGCGATCGCTCCTCGTAGCAATAATAGTTGGAATTATTTGTGCAGTAGTCGGTAGTTATTTAATGGTACAAAGATTAGCTCTGTTAGGAGATGCCATTAGTCACTCAGTATTGCCGGGATTAGCTGTTGCTTTTTTAGTAGGAGCAAATATTTTTATTGGAGCATTTATTGCCGGAGTAATTAGTACTATTTTAATTAATTTAATTAGGACGCGATCGCCAATCAAAGAAGATGCAGCAATGGGGATAGTTTTTTCTGCCTTCTTTGCACTAGGAATTATATTAATTACGATTATTCAAAAAGATAATAAAATTGACCTAAATCATTTTTTATTTGGTAATATTCTAGGCGTAACTATTGGAGATGTGCGGGATACATTAATTATTGCTGTGATTATTTTATTAGTAGTAGTATTGTTGTATAAAGAACTATTATTTTACACATTTGACCCCCTCGGCGCTCAAGCAGTAGGTTTACCTGTAAATTTATTAAATCTGGGGCTAATGATGTTAATTGGTTTGACAATTGTAGCCAGTCTTAAAGCAGTGGGAGTAGTGTTAGTTTTGTCTTTATTAATTACACCAGCAGCCACAGCTTATCTATTAGTTAAAAGATTGTATCAAGTAATGATTTGGGGGGTAGGAATAGGGGTTTTATCGAGTATTAGTGGAATGTATATTAGCTACTTCTATAATTTACCATCAGGCCCAGCAATTGTATTAGTATCATTTGGGTTATTTATATTAGCTTTTTTGTTCAGTCCTACTCAAGGAATTTTAACTTATCCAACATCAATTTCTAGTCAACCCTCTATTTGGCGGGAGTTGAAAAATTTAATTAAGTAAATTTGATTTCTCCTATAGCAAGGAACGAGTTGGTTAGGACATAGATTAATGATGAACTTTAGACACAGAAATACTTTTCCCACGATTGCCTCTCTAAGTCCGCTACTAGGTGCGTCTGTCGGCGACACGGGGTCGCACCGCTTTTGCCTGTTCCCTGCTATAACTACTGACTACTAAAAACATCTTAAGTATTTGTAGCAAACATTTATAAAAATGATATTATTCATAACATTTATTAGTGGCATTTTTATGGGAATGACTACAGCACCAGTAAACGCATGGTTTCTCGGATGGGTAGCTCTAGCTCCTCTGTGGGTGTTAGTAATTCAACAAGAAAAATACTTTGATAAATTTTTATTAGGTTTAGTTTGGGGAGTAGGTTATCACGGTGTAGCTTTATTTTGGATAACCGGAATTCATCCCATGACTTGGTTAGGAGTTCCTTGGTTAGCTAGTTTAGCGATCGCTATATTTTGTTGGATTTTTATCACCCTTTGGGGAGCAATTTTAGTTGCTATTTGGGCTTATTTATTTGGGGTTTTAACTCCTACATCTTTCTCAGGGAAAATATTCTCATTTGCCAGAGTTTTATTAGGTATAACTTTATGGTGTTGTTTAGAGAAAATCTGGAGTTTAGGAAGTCTTTGGTGGACTTCTTTATCTTTGACTCAGAGCTATCATAATTTAGTAATTTTACACCTTAGTCAATTATCAGGACCAATTACAGTTACAGCCGCTATTATTACAGTAAATGCTTTAATTGGGGAAGGCTTCATCAAAGCAAAATTGCAGGAAAAAAAAGTTGATTTTCGTTTCTCCCTTTCTCCTTCTTTCTTCTTACTTCCCGTCACAACTTTTCTATTTTTCCACATAGTAGGATTTAGTCTATATAATATTCCTTTAAATCCCGATTCAACCACAGCATTAAGAGTAGGAATTATTCAAGGAAATATTCCTAATGAAATTAAGTTCAATTCTACAGGTTGGTATCGTGCGGTGGAAGGTTATACAACAGGATATAAAAAATTAGCAGACCAAAGCGTTGATGCTGTATTAACACCAGAAACAGCTTTACCTTTTTTGTGGACAAATCAAAATAATCGTAGATTCCTTTCTTTTTATCAAGCAATTTTAGACAAAGAAGTAGTAGCTTGGGTCGGTGGTTATGGCAAACAAGATAATAATCTGACTAACAGTTTATTTACTATAGATAATACAGGAGAAATTTTTAGTCGTTATGACAAGATTAAATTAGTACCTCTAGGAGAATTTATTCCTTTCAATGAAGTCTTAGGAAAACTAATAGATAGACTCTCGCCTTTAGACGCTCATTTAGTACCTGGAAAAACAGACCAAATATTTGAGACACCCTTTGGCAAAGCAATAGTTGGAATTTGTTATGACTCAGCTTTTTCCCAAGTATTTCAAAGACAAACCGCAGCAGGGGGAGAATTTATTTTAACAGCAGCTAATAATGCTCATTATAGTTCTACAATGCCAGCTCAACATCATGCTCAAGATGTAATGCGGGCGATCGAAACTGATAGATGGGCGGTACGAGCAACTAATACAGGTTATTCTGGAATTGTAGACCCTCACGGTAGAACAATTTGGCTATCTGGAATTAATACTTATGAAACTTATTCAACCACAATTTATCGGCGAAATACCCAAACTTTATATGTGAAATTGGGTGATTGGTTAACACCAATATTAGTGATGGGGGTAATTTTAATAAAAATAATTATCTGGTCAAAAATATAACAGAAGTAAGAAGGAAGAACATTTAGTTATCTAGAAGAACATTTAGTTATCTAGAAGAGAAGGAGGAAGGTTGATTATTGATATTCCGTTGTTTTAGATATTCTATAAGTCAAGAGCAGTAATGGGAGTTGCTATAAAACAATAATTAATCAAAACAAATGAATAAAAAATTGTGGATATATATATTTTAACAAGTAGGTATTGATGCTTTAGCAGCAGGTAAACCACCTGATATTTTTTTCTCTAAAAAAGCAGAACATACTTTAATTCCCCAATGGGCATCAGAAGGAAAATTAGTAGATGTTTCAGATGTAATTAAACCGATAAAAAATTTATACAGCGATACTGCTTTGAAATCTGCTTATTTGTACAATATATTATGCTGTACCAATAATGCAGGAAACTGTCCATATTCACTACTGGCATGATTTAATTCGTGATGCTGGTCTAGGTAAAGAAATACCAAAACAATGGAATGATTTTTGGCAATTTTGGCAGAATGCACAAAAAGTTTTGCCTCAACAAAATGACAGTAATATTTATGCTTTGGGTTTGCCCATGTCTATCGATGCTTCAGATAGTTATGTTATATTTGAACAAATTTTGGAGGCCAACAATTTACAAATAGTAGATAAACAGGGCAAATTACAAGTAGATAAACCAGCTATAAGACAAAAAATAATTGAAATTTTAGATTGGTACACTAGCTTTATAAAAATGGATATGTGCCACCTAATGCAGTTAATTGGCTAAATTCTGATAATCATACTAATTTCCTCAATCGCGAGACTTTAATGACAATTAATTCAACTATGTCAATTCCTGTATATCAAAAAGAAGACGAAGAAATTTACTTGAATCAAATGAGAAATATAGAATTTCCAAATAATCCTAATGGAGACAAACCTAGATATTTAATATCTATTAAACAACCTATAATTTTTACATCTTCTGCTCATCCTAAGTTAGCGAAAGATTTTTTATCATATCTAATACAACCAAATAATTTAGGACTTTACATTAAAGGTAGTAAAGGTTGCTATTTTCCGATTATGCCTCAACTATGGGAAGAACAATTTTGGCACGATCAAAAAGACCCTCATTTTTCCGCAGCATCTCAACAGTTTGCTGAAGGTCAAACTCACTTATTTGATAATTTTGTAAACCATGTTTATTCTCAAGTACATATAGAAAATATTTGGAGTAAGGCGATGCAGCAAATTCTAATGGAAATTTGCGATTTTACAGCTTCTACTTAGGTTCTGTATGTAGTCTTACCAACAGCTGCCCTAACTAATACCATTTCTCAAAAACTTTTCTACATTTTCTTGAGTAGAGGAGTAGGGTAGTAGGGGAGTGGAGGAGAAGTAAACATAAGAATAATTAAAATTAACTTGACTCAAATTAACAAAAAAAATATTTTACCTGTGTTAATTACTTAATGAATGAAGTGTTACCTAAGCATAGCATTACTTTTAGGAATTGGTATAACTACTTCTTTCAAAAGAGAAAAATTTTAGATGAAAAAATGAGGATCTAGAATCATGTATTTCTGGAAAAAAAGCCTCCTAATTCAGATTGTAGGTTCTTTTTTAATATTGTCGCTAATGACAATATCAATTGTCGGATATACAACCTTTAGTCAAGCAAGAGCATCTTTAAAAGAATCAGTATTTGAACGCCTTAGCTTTGCTGCCAAACTTAAAGAAAATGAACTTAATCGTTGGATTTTAGACCAATGTAAAAATATCTTAGCGATTGCCGAATTACCAGAAATTAATCACCAAGCAAAAATCTTACTAACAACCAAAAAATCTACATCAGAATATAAATATGCTCAAACCTCACTGCAAACTTCTTTAACATCTTTTACCACTAATATTGACAGTTTACAAGAAATTTTTATCTTAACCAGAGATGGTAGAATTTTAGTTTCTAGTAATCCTAATAAAATCGGCAAATATCAACCTCTAGTACAATATAGCGAAGTCACAAAACCTCTCACAGATAACTTAATATCAAATTTTTACCTCTCTGTTGAAATAGGTCAACCAATGATTAATTTTGCTACTCCTATTCTAAGTAAAAATGGTAAACAATTAGGAATGTTAGCTACCAATCTTAACTTGGAAAGAATTGATAGTATTATTCGCAAACAATCAGAGTTAGGAGAGACTGTTGAAACCTATTTAGTGGGGAATATTGGTAGTAGTTTATCAAAGAGACATGCATTAGTTTCAGCCACAAAATTTGGTTCTGAAGAATTTCCTGATGGTATTGAAAGTGATGCTATTAATGCTGCTATGAATGGTAATAATGGCAAAGGGTTATATCAAAATTACAAAAGTGTGCCAGTAATTGGTGTTTATCGGTGGCTAAAAGAACACAATTTAGCATTACTAGCAGAAATACATCAAACAGAAGCATTTGCACCTGCTCGTTATCTAGCTACTTCAATTCTATTAGTAGGTTTGATATTAGCTTTAGTAATGGCAGTAGTTATGTTGTTATTAGGCCATCAAATTGTACGACCAATTTTAGCGATCGCTCAGACAGCTAAATTAGTAAGTGCAGGGGATCTAACCCAGAAAGTACCAGTAATAACTAAAAATGAAATTGGTTTCCTTGCCCAAACTTTTAATCAAATGATTCAACAGTTAAAAAATTCATATCAACAATTATCTGATTACAGTCATGTTTTAGAAACTAAAGTTGAGGAAAGAACCCAAGAATTAACAGAAAAAAATGCCGCTCTAGAACAAACTCTTCAAAAATTAAAAGAAACTCAAGCTCAATTAATTCAGAATGAAAAAATGGTTAGTTTAGGTCAGTTAGTTGCCGGAGTTGCCCATGAAATAAATAACCCTGTTAACTTTATTTACGGCAATATTAAACCTGCTAAAAATTATGCTGAAAATTTACTAGATTTACTCAAGCTTTATCATCAATATTATCCAGAACCAGGAGATGAAATTACAGACAAACAAGAGATAATAGACCTGGAATTTATCCAAGAAGACTTTCCTGATTTGCTTATTTCCATGGAAGAAGGTTCTAAAAGGATTAAAGAAATAGTTTTATCCCTCCGAAAATTTTCCCGTCACGATGAATCTCAGCAAAAACAAGTTGATATTCACAAAGGTATTGATAGTACCTTACTAATTTTGCAAAGTCGCCTCAAGCCCAAAATCGGATTTCCCAAAATTAACATTATTAAAGAATATAGTGATTTGCCATTAGTCAGATGTTTGGCAGGTCAACTTAATCAAGTTTTTATGAATATAATAGCTAATGCTATTGATGCTTTAGAAATGTCTTGGGAAAAATCAAATTCTCTATTTTGTAATATTCAACCCTATATTAAAATTCAGACTAAATTTATAAATAAATATTGGATTGCTATCCATATTACTGATAATGGAATGGGAATGCCAGAAGAAGTGAAAAACCGAATATTTGACCCGTTTTATACAACGAAACCTGTGGGTAAAGGTACGGGGTTAGGGTTATCTTTAAGTTATCAAATTATAGTTGAAAAACACCAGGGAAAATTTTACTGTAATTCCGTAGTCGGTCAGGGTACAGAATTTGTGATTGAATTGCCAGTTGTTGATTTTAGGGAGTAGGGAGTAGAAAAGAAGAAAAACAATTGTACCTCAGTAATATCATGTCCGGATAATTAGTGATAAAAAAACTTTCTCCTTCTCCTCCTCTTTGTTCTTCTTTATCATTTTCTTTGTGGGTTTAATACCCCACCGTCTACACGGTGTTCAAAATTCCCAGGGATGAAATCCCCATGTAATTTTCCTCCTGTCTCCTGTCTCCTGTCTCCTGTCTCCTTCTTTATTTCCTCCTGACTCCTGACTCCTAACTCCTAAGAAATATCCTAGCTATTTGTAGCAAAAACTTATCAATTTGGTATAACATGACAAAACAAAAACGAGTGCTGATTTTGGGAGGCACTGGAAATGGATGGAAACTGGCAGCTTTAGCTACTACAATACCGGGGTTAGAGGTAATAAATTCTCTGGCAGGTCGTACTCGTCAACCTTCGATCAAATTTACCCATACGCGAATAGGGAGTTTTGGTGGTGTGCCAGGGTTAACAGAATATCTACAGGCACAACAAATAGATTTGCTAATTGATGCAACTCATCCTTTTGCAGTACAAATTTCTTGGAATGCAGCGATCGCAACTTCAGAATTGAATATTCCTCATTTGATGCTCATCTCCCCACCATGGGAAAAAACAGAAGGCGATCGCTGGGTGGAAGTTGAAAATAACCAAACTGTTATCGAAATTTTACCAAAATTAGCCCAACGAGTATTTCTGAGCATCGGTCGTCAAGAGTTAGCAAGTTATGCTCATCTCCAAAACCTCTGGTTTTTAATGCGGACTATAGATCCACCTCAACTGAATACCTTACTACCCCTGGGAAAACTATTGACTAAGCGTGGACCTTTTTCCTTATTAGAAGAGCGGTCGCTTTTACAAAAATATAAGATTGAGGCGATCGTCAGTAAAAATAGTGGTGGCAATGCTACCTATGCTAAAATTATTGCAGCGCGGGAATTAGGTATTCCTGTGGTAATGATCCAACGCCCTCCTCTTCCTGATGGAAAACAAGTAACTGATGTAGAAAGTGCAGTTTCTTGGCTCAGAATTTATAGTGATTGAGTCTTTTCTGCTCCATCAAACTAATACAAAACGTCATTTTTTGACATCTTCTAAAACTAGAATAGGGATGCTCCATCGAACACCCCTAAATTCTTGTTTATTAGACATAGGCGTGAAAAAGATATAGACTTTTTGTAAAAGTAGGGAATAGGGAACAGGGAAGATGTTTTTAGGAAAAAAACACAGAAAATGATTTTTTGAGTTATTACACTCTAGTTTATAGCAAATAAAGGGCAAGTTTATTTTCACCAGATGTCTATTAGATACTTTGAAAAAATTATGCTGCATCTTTTGATGATGATGTTTTTCTATTTTTCAAAACACCACTACAACCAGCAGTACCTAAAGCTAATAAACTGAAAACAGCAGTTGGTTCAGGTGTAGATACTGGGGTATCTGGACGTAAATTGTATGCAATGTCTCCTGCACCTGCTCCTTGTCCAGGAATATTGTATGCAAAGAAAGCTTCACTAAGGTCAAAGAAATCTGCTATAAAAGAGAATTCAGCATCTGTCTCAAAATTCAATCCCAGAAAGTCACCGTCAAGAAATACAACTTTAGGAAAACCATCAGTTTCAGTGTAGTTAACATCCAGAAAATCGAAACTGAGTTCTGATACAGATAAAAATTCTTCACCTATTCCTGTTAATGCAGAATCATCAAATTCAAAAAATCCAGAGTATGTTTCACCTGCTAAAGAACCATCTAAATTATTAACTTCAAAATCATAAGTAATTGAAGCAGCATTAACAGGATTAGTATTAATTACAGCGAGGCCAAGAACTACACTTGTAGCAACGAAAGATAACTTTTGAAAGATGTTATTCATGGTTTTATTTAGTAAAATAATGTTTGTTGGTTTCGTAGATTTAAAAGTTGTTAAACACCCTATAACTTCTAGAATATGGTGGAAAAATTGCTTATTTTTTTACTAATGTACAAGACTTTACTAGCAATGACAATAGTGATAATACTGATGTCTGAAAGAAAATTAATATGCAGTAATTGAGTGAAATAACTTAAACTTTGAGTTTTTTCCATAGTCTGAAGATTCAGAGAAAGAGCGATCGCCAGGGAAAGCGATCGCTAAAATCTCAATCAATTAAAAAATGAAATTGTCTGGATTATTCAATTCCGCAGAATTAACACCTTGCACTAACAAGAAGGAGCGAGCGCTACCATCACCAGCAGCACCATCAGGATCGATAGTCAAGATAGTATTTCCACGACGAGAACGGAAACCAACATAACCATCAGCAATGGGATCTACTCCAACAAAACCAAAACCATCTAATACTCCAGCTAGGTCAATTTTATCGCTACCTACTTCAAAGTCAGTAATGATATCTCTTGCATCTACAATGCTAGTGTAAACGAATGTATCGTCACCACCGCCACCAGTAAGAACATCTCGATTTCGGAAACCAGTAATAGTATCATCGCCATCGGTTCCAATCAAATTATCCCGACGCCGAGTACCCTCAATTACTTCTCCAGGAGTGGAGCTTTCCAAATTCAAACCAACTATTATGGGGTCGTGGTCGGAATTGCGGAATGGATCTTGACCGTTGAACAGACTTGGATCGCGTCCGAAATCAAGATTATAATCAAGAGCATCAGGTTCGTCAGCATTAACGTGCCATTGTGTAGTACCTGTTACCTGAGATAACAGTGACTGATTAGCTAAAGCATAGTCCAGATAGCCAAATTGACCATCAAATACGAAGGAGTAAGCGTCACTGCCAACAAATTCCTCGATTAGGTCTGTGTAACCTTCTGCTTCCAGGGATGTAATTGGGTCTTCCTGAGCATATGCATTGAGGTCGCCGACAATCAAAAAGTCACTATCTCCACTACCAGTGGGGTCAGTCTCTAACCAAGCATTTAGAGCTTGAGAAGCTCGTAAACGAGTACCATTGAAGTTACCCTGGCCGTCACCCGCATCTGCATCGTCACCAGTTCCTGTACCGCCTTTAGATTTAAAGTGGTTAACAGATACAGTCAAGCGTTCGCCTGTAGCTAGTTCTTCAAAAGTGACAGCAAGAGGAGCACGGTTAGTATCCTCTCCATCAAATACTGTGCCACCTAAACCAAGAGCAGGCAGATCCGAATCTGTGAGAACTTCCACTGTTGTTCCAGGAGCAACTTGAACGCTGTCGGTTTTGTAAATTGCACCAACAGAAATTGCATCACTTGTATCCACAAAAGGAACGCCTGGATCGACGTAAGCATAAGTACCTGCACCAACTATATTGTTAAGCTCATCAACCAATGTCTCAATGGCAAACTGACCGTCACCGTTTTGGTCTGAACCAAATTCGTTCTCTAACTCCACCAAACCAACAATATCTGCGTCAATATCTTCCAGAGTTGTCACCAACTTCTCAACTTGACGGTCAAACTCATCTTGGTTATCAGCACCACGAGGGGAAAGACTATTAGGACCGCTACCAGGATTACCATCTTCGTCTAGAGTCGTGAAGAAATTAAGAACATTAATGCTAGCAACTGTCAAATCTCCACCAACATCTTCAGGTGTTTCTGGACGAGGGTTAGTTGCTTGGAAATCTATGGGGTTAACAGGTTGAACTCGGTAGTCGCCAAAGCCAAAACTGAGAACACCAGAGAGATTATCAACAGTATCGCCACCCCGCAGAGTATTGGTAGAACTGAGAGGGTTGCCACCACGGCCATGAATAATTGTACTAGGGTTCTGAACAGTTTGACCATCATCAAGAACAATGCGTCGTTTAGAGATCTCTTCTTGATAAGCAGCAAAACCTGCAACGTCTGGAGCATTGAAGTCAGTAAATTGTTCCAGGCGACCATCAGTTCCTGGTTCATTGCTTGCCCCATCAGAGGATAGGACGATTTCACCGAAGCGGTCTAAGTTGAAATATTCTGTGACAAATAGGGTATCGGGAATTGTTATTCCCATTCCCTCAAAAGCTTCTAGATCGTCAACTGTAGTCACAGGGAAGTTTACAGTAGCAGGAGTTGGTAAAGTATCTGTACCTTGAATGGAAAAAGATACATCGGTTAGCTGAGTCAAACCAAAGAATTCATCTACTGTTCCTGTAACCTGAACAACGTCTCCAATATTTACGTCTACCGCAGGAGAGTCACCATCAAAGATAAAAAGACCTTCAGAGGTTAAAGGATCTGCGTCTGCGTCACTATCTTCTTCTTGAACAAAGAAACCGTTCAAATCTCCATTTGTTCCGCTAGCACCATCCTGGTAGTCTCCCACAACAACAGCTTCAATAGTTACTGTTTGACCCTCTAGTGGACTGGATGTACCACTACCTTGAATCTCACTGATGAGTTTAGTTTCACCAGTACCGCCACCATTATCGCTGGTTCCAGCAGTGGGAGTATTGTCTGAACCAAGGGAGAAGTCACCGAAAACCCAGTCCCCTATTGTATCGGTATCTACTCCGTCTGCTACACGACGCACACCCGCAGGTAAGAAGGAACCATCCGGACCTAATACTGGAGCATTAAAGAAGAATGAATCTGTAGTACCGCCGTCAGTTACACCAACGGTATCTATAACCACTTCGCTACCAGACACACTGCTTCCTGCCAAACTGCTGGTTTCTACCAGAGCAATGGTGTAGCTGCTGTTTTCAACAAAGTTAGAACTAATTTCCTGATTAGGCGTTACACCATAAACACTGTTCTCAAGAATTTGAGTGTTACCAATGAGGAAAAAGCCGTTATCGCCGATAACATCCTCAGCGCCAAGATCGACCCGCTTGTCAATATTACCATTGCTTGAACCAGCATCACTTTCCACCACGATAATACTCAGACCATCAAGAGATGTTCCAGCTTGACCAAACAACTCAATGAATTCGACATCAGTACCTGTTGTGCTGCCCAAGACCTCGTTGATGACTAGGTTGGAGCCACCACTGCTACCACTAACTGTGAAAGGGTTTGTTGGCATTATTTGTCTGGTGCTATTGCTGCCAGACCAATTAGAGTTATCGCTAATGGCATCTAATAATTCGGCTTGTGTACCAGAAGTAATGCCTGTATAAATAGCGTTATCAATTTCGTCTAAAGCTACTGCTGTTTCACCATTAACTAAACCTGTGGGTAGGGCAGATGTATTGGGACTCGTAGAGTCAGACTGCCATACTCCGGGGTTGCCTTGACTGTTGAGGCCATAAATAAAGGTAGGGTTGCTACTATCTCCTTGATAAGCAATAATTTGGTCGCCATCGACTGAGAATGCAATACTACTGACAGTAGGATTAATTATTGTTCCGGCAGTAATATCTGTGGGTGCTGTCCAAGTAAAAGTGCCTTCATTAGCTCTGAAACTACCAGCAGCTTGCCAACCGTTATCAGTAAAATTAATTTCTGTACCTGCACCAATATCTACTAATGGTGTAAAGGCAAATTCATCTGGGTTATCAAAGTTAAAGCCAATAATGGCTATATCTCCTGATGATAGTGTAGTTGCAGCCATTTTTATTTCCTAATTAATTCGACGATCAGTTAATGTATTTGACTAATTAGTATTGGTTTGATAATTCTTTGTGATTTATTCTCATATGTGAGTCATATTACACACAAAATCAAGATATTATCGGCGAGCTGATGCTCAACTTCTTAGTGATTTGTAAGTTACTTAATTAATCTAAACAAATGTCATCCAATCTTGGGTTAAGTCTAAGTTAAGAACTAGATATCTTTGTAGAAACTTTATATTACCTAACAGTTTTGTGAAGATTGTGTAAAGTCAGTCTAGACAAGGGAATTACGTCGATGCCTTAAAAATGACTAGAACCCGTGCTTATTCAGGATTTATGCATTTTTGACGTTAAAGCCTCTGCCCATCTATATTTGAGCCTATTTTTTGACTTTATTTTGTGTAAGTCCCAATAATAATATTATGTCTGGTTGAATACTTATAAATAAGGGAGTAGGGAGTAGGGATAACAGGGATATTTGCCCTCTGTAAGAAAATAGGTTTTTTCATCACTAATTATCCGGACTTGATATTATTCCTAAACGTTAATAGAAAATGCTGATATTGGCAGAGAAACAGGTGGTATCTATAATGTCAATTTACCTCCATTTTCTGAGATACTGACGCAACGCTGTGCGAACCCACTAACTAATACAAGGGTTTTGCGCTGCTTTAGCCGATCTTTAAGTATTATTACTGAATTCGGCTGGCTGAAACCAACAGGGTGTCAACTTCTTCAGCAAGCCCTAAGTTTTCAATAATGTCTATTAAAATCAGACACTTGTCATCAAATCAGGCTGCTTTCTATAAAATTTCTCAGTATAGAAAAAGAAATTAATAACTACTTGACAAATATGTTTAATTATGAGATAAAAAAAATTTGTGAGTAAAACTTAAATAGTGTCTGGAAACAATTTATACGTTGTCAAAGTCACTACTTATTATAGATAAAATCAGGTCAAATGATCGCAAGTTTTCAAAGGTAGAGTCTAATTTTCTATAAATTAATCCTGATAAAGGATAAAAATTATCAAGAATAAATTGTAATATCATTAAAATTAATCAGCGAAAATTAAGTGATTAGCGATACCTAATTTATCGATCAAAAACGAGGAGAAAATGGAAAATGAAAATTACTAGACGTATATTTTTAGCAACAGGCACAGCAATGGCAAGTGTGGCGATCGCCGAACTTGGTAAAAGTAATCAAGGATTAGCCCAAAGTGGCGCGATAAATCTCTATTCTTCTCGCCATTACGACACTGACCAAGCTCTCTACGACAGTTTCACCAAAAAAACTGGCCTCAAAGTTAATCTAATAGAAGGCAAAGGAGATGAGTTAATCGAACGTATCAAAAGCGAAGGTGCTAACAGTCCTGCAGATGTTTTTATTACAGTAGATGCAGGTCGTCTGGGACGAGCTGAAGAAGCAGGCATTTTGCAGCCCATTTCTTCATCTACTCTCAACAGTAAAATTCCAGCCAACCTCCGCAGTCCGGAAAACCTATGGTTTGGTTTCTCCAAACGGGCACGGGTAATAGTTTATAACAAAGATAAAATTAAACCATCTGAGCTATCAACTTATGAAGACTTAGCCACAGATAAATGGAAAGGCAAAATTCTGATTCGTTCCTCCAATAACATTTATAATCAATCCTTAATAGCATCTTTAATTGAAATTCATGGAATGTCAGACACAGAAAATTGGGCAAAAGACTTTGTTAGCAACTTTGCCAGACCTCCAGAAGGAAATGATACTGCTCAAATAAAAGGTGTTGCTGCAGGTATCGGTGATATTGGTATTGCTAATAGTTACTATGTAGGCCGTTTAGCAAAATCTGACAAAGCAGAAGACAAAGCAGTTGTTCAGAAAATAGGAATGTTTTTCCCTAACCAAAATGGCCGCGGTACTCACATTAATATTAGTGGTGGTGGCGTAGTTAAAACTGCCCCAAATAAAGAAGGTGCAATTAAGTTTCTCGAACATTTGGCCAGCCCAGAAGCTCAAAAAATCTTCTCTGAGGGTAACAATGAATATCCTGTAGTTGAAGGTGTACCTGTTCCTAGCGTGTTGACAACCTATGGTAACTTCAAGAGCGATGCTGTAAATGTTGCTGTTTATGGCAAGTTGAATGCTGAAGCGATTAAATTAATGGATCGTGTGGGCTGGAAATAGTAACGATAATATCATCAAGACTTACGCACGAAGCACGAAAAAGTAGCGTTTGAGATTGCTTTCCGTCCCGGAATGCTCCGCAAACCCTGTGGGTTGCAATGACGGAAGTACGTTTTACTGCGTAAGTCCTAGATTATATCAAATCTGGTAGCATTGGTATAGTTAGATAGTTAATTAGGAGTCAGGAGTAAACCCACCCCTAACCCCTCCCAGGAGGGGAAGTCAGGACTCAGAAGGGAAGAGAATTTAGAAAGATTTGTTAATGGGTGAAGATGAAAAATTTTTTTATACCGAATTAAACGGATTGGATATTATTTAATGGAGAAAAACAATGACTCGTCAGCCATTACTTGATCCTAATCGTTCTTATACTTTCAGCAATTATTTTGAGTTGGGATTTACGGTAGATGATTTGGTTGCTGAATTTGGCTATTCATTTGAGCGAAAATTTCTCACTTTACCACAATATCCTGATGAATTAGACCGAATCACTGATTTAAAAGAGCGTATTGAGGAAATATTACCTTATGTAGATTTAGAGAATGAGGCTACCCGTAGGGAAATGCTCATTGCGCCCATGATCTCAGCTTTAATTCATTATTCCCACGCTAAGTTAAGAATAGAATATTCCATTCAAGTTGATCACAGATTGCAAGGAAAATTAGATTACTTGTTACGTTCGACAACGAATTTGATTGTTATTGAAGCTAAACAAGCGGATATTAATCGAGGTTTTACTCAATTAGCGACGGAAATGATTGCCCTCGACCGATGGATCGACTCTCCACAAACTGAAATTTTAGGGGCTGTAACTACTGGTAATGTTTGGCAGTTTGGTGTTTTAGATCGTCAAGCAAAATTTATCTGTGAAGGAATCAA
This sequence comes from Okeania sp. SIO2F5, assembly GCF_010692685.1. NCBI lineage: Bacteria > Bacillati > Cyanobacteriota > Cyanophyceae > Oscillatoriales > Microcoleaceae > Okeania > Okeania sp. SIO2F5. The sequence continues at coordinate 105,445 of NZ_JAAHGU010000002.1, forward strand.
TCTTTACCGTGTTACTGAGGAATTGGAGGTCATAATCAGGATTTTATTAGCTAGACTTGTTTGAATGGATGGGTTTTTGGGATTTTCAGGACTTATAGCAATGAGCGCTGGCATCTTTACATATTACATAAATATTGATAATGTAACATAAAAGTAACTGTATGAGCTGTATTTTTCATAAATTAGGCGATCGCTAAAGGTTAAAGTTTTAAGGATG
>NZ_JAAHGU010000020.1:0-27131 GCF_010692685.1 Okeania sp. SIO2F5
ACAAAGACGCTCCCCTCCGAGAGCGAGCAGATTCTTTTTGCATAACAACAGTAGGTAAACAAATCTGCAATGGATCTATTAATGAAGTCATTCCAGAAAATGGATAAGCATCTAAATAAATATTTGCCATTTTCAAATATTCTTTAATATCAGCACGATTTGGTAAAGCATTGAGCAAAAGTAGTCGCTTTTCACTAACTCCATACTTACTTAAAGTGGCTGAAAATCGCTCTTGAAAAGCTTCAATTGGATAAGTTGGTGCCCAATTAGGATTAAATGGATATAACAGGAGCATAGAGTTAGGAACTTGAGCAATTATTTGTACCCAAGTTGCTTCTACTTCTGGGATTATTTTATAAAAATTAGCACCTGATATATAAACTACTGTATTCTCATCAATATTTAGTTCTTTCCTACTAATAGTTGTTGTTACCGACAATTCCTTTTCAGTCCCAAAATCAAAACATTGATCGGGTCCATCTAAAGTTACTAATTTTTCTGTGTAATGTTCTTTAGCATTAGTTTATGAGTCAGTAAGTTTGCTGGAAATATAGCAATCAATATGACGCATCCCTGTAGTAACAGGGGAATTCATTCCCACAATTTGTATTCGTGCTAAACGATGGGATGCTAATAAAGTTATGGCATTAGTTTGGGAAGTAATATTAGTAGAAATAAACAGAATATCTAAGTCATCGTTACGAATAGCTTTTACTTGAAGTTCGAGGTCTTCTGGCAATTCAATTGCTACATCAGCATGGTCGAAACAATATCTTTCCAGAGGATGATCGTTTGCTTGTAAATAATAGAGAATAATTTCAAATTCTTCCCTGTTTAAGTGTTTATATACAGGTAAAGTGGCAAAAGTTTCTGGATGAGGTTCAAAATTATTGGCAATAATTCCCACACGAATCTTCTGGCGATCGCCTGTTCTTTCTGGAAAGTTGTACTCTACTTGATACCCTTCAATTTTTAAAGCAAATTCGATAATTTCTGCCCGTTTTTTGTAAATATCCTTTAAATTTGCTTGACTAAAATAGAGAAATAATTTGGCTTTGAGAGTAAACCATTTAGCTATTTGATGAGCAGTCTTATTATCTGGGTTTTGGAAAATAAAGGAATGAATATCATTGACTACTTTTTGTGTCTGTTCGTAGTAACTTTCCACATCTCCTATTTTTCTAAAAAAACCTAGAGGTTGACCACTTTCAATCGTTCCTTTTTCTAAAATTTCTAACTCACTTAAAATCTTTTCAGCTTCATCTTTTTCAGTTAATGGTTCAGATTTAATTTTGTTAATAGGTTGCTTCTCAAAGTTATCCTGCTTGGGAATAATTTGTTTTGATGATAAATCAATCCAATCCAACTTTTCTTTTAAGCTATCCAGTGCGATTGACGGAATGCTGTCTGCTTTGACTTGAGCTTTTACTTCCTCATTTTCATGTTCCAATTTAATTCGACCTTGCAACTGAGGAATTAAAGCTGACCATTGTATTTGATTCAACTCCCCAACCAAAACAATTTCTGGTCCCTCATCTACCTCTAATTCTTCTTCCATTAACAAATTCATTGCCACACTAGATAAAATTAAATCTGCATCTTCACCAGAAATATTGCTGTTATCTATTAATAGAGTCATCTTAGCTTTCTCTGGATGAGTCACCAGACTTTTAATTACCTCTTGTAATTCCAATCCGACTGTTTCTTCAGATTGCGACCAATCTGGGAAAATAATCAAATTAATTTCGCTTAATTTAAAAAGTTCCCATCCACCAGTTTCTAGACTAATAGCTCGCAACCTCTCTATACCTTGAATCTCATAAACAGCCAGATTTTCATCGACAACAGTTATTGCCTCCTCATTCTCATGTTCCAATTTAATCCGACCTTGCAACTGAAGAATTAAAGCTGACCATTGTATTTGACTCAACTCCCCAACCAAAACAATTTCTGGTCCCTCATCTACCTCTAATTCTGACTCCATTAACAAATTCATCGCCACGCTAGATAAAATTAAATCTGCATCCTCAGCAGAAATATTACTGTTATCTATTAATAAAGTCATCTTAGCTTTGTCTTTATGAGTTACCAGACTTTTGATTACCTCTTGTAATTCCAATCCCACGGTTTCTTCCGGTTGCGACCAGTCTGGGAAAATAATTAAATTAATCTCCCGGAGATTTAAACGCTGTAAAGTTGCTTTCATTAAAGCAGCACTCATAATATCTGCCATTTTATCCCAAGAGAATTTTTTAACTTGTTCTAAACCAGCAGCAATTAGAGAATTACGAACTTTTGGCTTTTGCACTTCGCACAGCGCATCCGTTAAACCATCAATATCATTAGCATCAACATATATAGCAGCTTCCCCTGCAACTTCAGGAATAGAAGAATTAGCACAAGTAATCACCGGACAACCACAAGCTAATGCTTCAGCAACTGGCATCCCAAAACCTTCGTATAAAGAAGGATAAACTAAAGCTACTGCACCAGAATAAGCAATTTTCAACTCCTCATCACTGAGTATCAGTGAATGTAGGACACTACCAGCAGCATATTCCCTATATTCGTTAGCAAAGTTTAAACCACTACCAGTGCAGACTATTTCAAATCCTTGTTTACTGTAGAGTTGAGCAAAAGCTTGGAAAAATAAAATCGCATTTTTATAGTTACTACCAGCACCCACCAAAAGAAAATAGGGTTTACTAATACCGTACTTATATTTAAACCCATTTATTTCTGTTGTTGTAGCGGGAGTAAAAGTAGGAGCAACACCGCAACAAGCTACAGTCACTTCATCCGGTTGAATATCTGGGAAAAACTTAACTAAATCCCTGGCGGTATTTTCTGATATGGAGATGTAAGAAAAAGCGTGAGAAATAGCATGATGTTTTTCCCTCCACATGGCTTTGTTTAAGTCAGTTTCCAATGCTTCAGGAATCATATCATAAGCCATAAATACCGAAGGTGTAGATATGGGAGTTGTGTAGTAAGTAGAGATAAATAAATCTGCACCCTCTTCATCGCAAACTTGCTGAAGCATTTTTTTGTCAGCGTCAGTATTGTTGTAGCTATAAGCTGGAATTTGACGATACCGGATGCCAGAAATTTTAGGTGAAGTGTTTACCCGATCTAGTACAATTATATGTTGGGCAAATTCTGTTTTAGCCCATTCTCCCAATACAGAGCGCCACACACGAGCAATACCTGTACTAGAAAGTTGGAAAAATACCCCGTCAATAATAATGGTAGGCGATCGCTTTTCCATCTTTACTGGTTGTTGTAAATATTCTGGTTGCAAGAATTTCCAATTATTTCTAGTTATATCTTTTTGCACCAGTGGAACTATACCTAATGATTCAGCGCGATCAACCATTGTGTTATCTCCTACCCAGGCAAAATAATCCCTCAAGTAAACAGGAAACTTAGTTTGTGACTGTAGACTTTGCCATTGACTTACGGCATTCTTATAACCATAGTATTGCTGTTTAAAGCTTAGTTGTTCTGGAGTAACGTAGGCAAAATGTTGGAAAATCAAACCTTCTCTTTCGGTTTCTGCGTGCATAAAAGGATTAATGGCAGCAACATTCTTTTGTTGACCATCTGCCAAATTTTCTACTAATATTGGTGGTTCGTGAGCTGCCCAAACATACCCTGGTTTAAACCTCCAAGTGCGTAACCAATCTTGTTTAGGATTTTGAGCGTAGCAGTTGCGGGTACTAATAACCAAACTTTCTCCCACAAAATACCAACACCAATAAAGTGCCGCCGTTTTCTCTGGATTTTTAATAAACAGTTTTCGACCATTACAAATTTGCTCTAAAGTCCAAATTTCATCGACATCCAACTGCCACAACAAACATTCTTCTTTGATATTTGCTAAAGGTGCATTCACCATTTCCCGTTTGCCATCCCAAAATTCTCCTTCTGGTTTGCGGTAAATAGTGATATTCTCCGGATATTTGGCTGCAAGTTCATCTAGATATTCTGATGTACCATCTTTACTCCTACCTCTTTGATGAATTTCATCGGTTATTTTTCCGCCTAGTTGCAAGCTCCAACCTGTGTCATGTTTTAAGTCGGCGACACCTTCAATAATATGCCAATGCCATTTAAAAGGAAGCTGTTTAAAAATGTCAATATGGTAGCGGATAAATGGTTCGCCGTTGAGAACAATAGTAAAGAAATGAATGGGTAGTTCTGGAAAAGCAATATAATTCTCATAAAAAGAATTTGAACCTAAAACTTTTTCCCCCATCTCACCATTTTTTTGAATGCGATGACACTCATAACAATATATTTTGAAAATATCAAATGTATCTTGTGATTTTCGGTTTAATCCTTCCAGCATTTTTTGAGATATTTCAAATTGAATAAACCTAATAGCCTTTCTTTGCAGCAATTGTATCGCACCTAAAAGTACATCAGATTCAGCCCCTTCTACATCAATTTTTAAATAATCTATTGATTCAATACCATGCTCTTCACAGAAAGAATCTAGAGCAACCGCTTCCACTATTTCCGTCTTAGTAATAGAAATATTTTCTTGGGGGTTTAAGGGGTTTGGCATCTCAGGTATCCCAATACTATTCCAGACAGAATATTCTTCAGAAAATTCATTAAATTCTATAAGTTGATTTTTAGAAAAAACCGCTTTTTGGAACAAATTGACATTGTTCAAATTTCGCTCTTTTATCCTCTCTTCAAGTTTTTGGAAAGTAGTTGAAGTTGGTTCAAAACTGTAAACTTTTCCTGATTCTCCCACTAATTTACTAAATAATAGAGAATAGTCTCCTATATTAGCTCCCACATCGAATACTTTCATCCCTGGTCTAACTAGATTTTTGACGAGATGTTGTTCGTTTCTTTCAGTTGCAAAAGAGTAACTTGTACTGCCAAAAATAGCATAACCGTTACGGAGTTCTTTATTCTGGTTAATTAATATATATTTTGCATCCGTAAGTAGTCGATTATAATTATCATAATTCTTAAAAGTGTTAATATCATCTAAAAGAATAAACTTTGCCCCATATATTTCTTCTAATTCTGCCGTACCAGTAAATTCCGAACCATCAATCAGTACAACATCAAAAACATCTATATTATTATCTTGTTTTATTTTTTTAATTCCTCGATCGTTGATCCCAGATTTTTTCAGATATTCAGTATCCTGTCGCCACCAATCTAAAACTTGTTGTAGAGGATATAAATTAAGATTAGTTTGATTATTTTGATAGAATTTTTGAATTTCATCTTCTGTAGGAAAACTTTCTAAGGGAACTGAGGATACATGGTAACAATTTACAAACGGATAATTTTTATATCTTTCTTCCAAAGCATTAAATCTACTTTGCGAAATTTCCATGCAAAATAATTGTGGATTATTTGGGTTATTTCTTAAACCAGTTACAAATGCTTCAGTGCTACCAGAACCTGATGAAGAACCAATTTCTAAAACGGTTATAATATCTTCTTCTCTAGCAATTAACTCGATAGTTTTATAAAATTCATCATTTTTAATTTCTGGTGGAATTATTCTCTCTAGCGGGGATTTATTTAAGTCATTCATATTGTTTTTAATTTGATAATTTTCTATTTTTTAAAGTCAAACTAATAGCCCATTATTTTGAATTTTTTTTCGACCTGGATATAATTTTTCTAAATTTTCTTGAGTCTTCTCATTAATGGGATTTTCAAATATTAACTCTACTTGCTTACTTGAAAATTTACTTGCTTTAATTAATTCTAGATAATCTTCTGTAAAATAACGATTAATATGAGGTGAATTATCAACATAATCAACCATCAATTCTGCTGTTTCTTTATCAGTATATTGATATAAATAATGACATAGTTCATCAGCCTTCATTAACAAATGTCCCCAAGGTGGGATAGGTGAATTACCAAAATCAAAAACTTTGCCTGCTTGGTCAGTTATTTTTGGCAAATGATGACCATCGTATGCTGACCAAATAGGTGAAAACATAGAGAATAGTTTTCCTCCTGGTTTTAAAGCCAGAAACATTTTATCTAAAGCAGCAGGTAATTTATGAATATGCTCAAAAGTTGCAATTGAAAAAATTAGATCGTACTTTCCATAATATTCTTGGGGAAGATTTTCTATGTTTTCTAAGAAGAAATTATATTTTTCTAGTTTTCTATTATCAAAACCTAAATTAGAAGTATCTTTAATATTAGGAATAATTGTTCCTGTATGAGATAACCCTCCTGCATCCTTGAGGGACTCTTCATAATCTGGAGTTTCTATTGCTGACCAAGACTTAACATGAAGATAATCAAACACAAATTCCGGTGGTAAACTCCCACCAACTTCTAAAACATCTTTACCTTCAAAACCTACTAAATCTTGACATATACGGGCAAAAGTAACGTGATAACTCAAGCGAAATTTAGCTTGACATTCAGCTATATTAGATTCTGTTAACATAAAATTATTTTTAGGTCTGGGGTTAGTTACTTGAAAACAGGAAAGTCCTAAGCAAGACTCTTTCTCACTAGGTAATCCTCCTCTATCTAAAACTTTACTATCTTTAAAAAAGACTGACGTACAATTTTTGTCAGAAATTATTCCCTTTAACCTCCAACCTCACCTGCTCCAACACCACTTTATAATCCTCTCTGTCTGGATAGAAATTCACTAATTTTTCCAGAGGAGCGATCGCCCCTTTCCTATCCCCCATCTCCAACCTCACCTTAACCAACCCCTCCAAAGCAGTAACATTTTCAGGTTCCCGCTCCAACACACTTTCGTATCCCCGCGCTCTTTTCTGCAACTGCTCCTCTACTGACACAACTGCTGCGGTCTCTACCTGTGGAGATTCCTGAAAAGCACTTTTAAACATATTTGCTATCCCAAACAAAGCAGTACCACCAAAAGATACACACCCAACTAGGGACATTATCTTTCTTAATGTCTTACTGCGCTGTTGCCGAGTTTCTATATATTCTTTCTCTGTTCCTTGCATTAACTACTTTATCTCCCAATAACTACCTTTTCCAGTCTTCCCAATTTGAGCCAAAAAGCGATCATATAAGTATGCGGAGTATTATCGCTCCCTACTATTTCGTCCCTTGTCCCAGAAAATTCCTCAAATAAGAGTTTCTTTTCTGGCCAAGCTCACTCATTATTATTTTTAATATTTACAATTATTCAGTAAAGCGATCGCTCTTTCTATTTTGTCCAATTATTCGGTTTCTCTAGTTTTCCCCAAACATTTCTCAAATTTTCTGGTATAGCAATGAGCGCTCAGGTATTTACAATGTCCAGCTCAAAGTGCACTCTAGAAAAGGTGTACAAAAAATAATGTGTAAATATGCCAGCGCACATTGCTATATCTCTTTGGAATATTCCACAATATTTTGTGCTTTGCCTCAATCAAAAAAGAGGCGATCGCTATTCATCGCCCCTACAATTATTCAATACTCAACCTATAGTTTAAACTCAATCTCCTAAACCTTAACAGCAACCTTCTCCTCAGCATCAACACTTGCTTGTGGTGTCTCCGCTTCAGAAGGAGGAACAACTTGATAAAACTTCGGCAAATACTCAGACCAACTCGCCAAAATAATCTTCGCCTTCTCACTTCCAGTCCTATCAACGTGCAATGAAATCAAATCCTGCAACTGCGCCTCACCTTCTGGCGTACAAACACGCTGAATAGAAACGATTTCATTATTCACCCTAGCTGGAAAATCACCATCCTCATCCAAGAAATAAGCAATTCCCCCAGTCATACCAGCGCCGACATTCCGACCTGTCTTACCCAAACAAACAATAACACCACCAGTCATATATTCACAAGCATGGTCGCCAGCACCTTCAATAACTGCCTTACCCATAGAATTCCGGACAGCAAAACGTTCCCCTGCTTGACCATTAGCAAACAAAATTCCACCAGTAGCACCATACAAACAAGTATTGCCAATAATTACATTTGTTGCCGGGTCGTAACCAGTTTTCGCAGGTGGCTTAATAATAATCTCTCCACCGTGCATTCCCTTACCAACATAATCATTCGCTTCACCTCGTAACGTCAAAGTCATTCCTGGCAAATTAAAAGCACCAAAACTCTGACCAGCACTACCATTAAACATCAGATTAATCTGCCCTTCAAAACCAGTATTACCATAAAGATCGGCGATCGCTCCCGCCAACCTTGCTCCCACAGTACGGTCAGTATTAACAATCTTTATTGTCTTAGAAACACTACCCTGGTTACGAATTGCCGTTTCAATTTCCCGATCACCCAACAGTACATCATCTAAAACAAGACCGTTGCTATGAACTGTTTCATGGTTTAACCAATCGCGGTTAGTGCGAGTATCTGGCAACTTGAGCAAACAATCTAAATTTAAAGCTGCTGTTTTAGTTAACTGCACACCTTTCCCCTCTGGGGAAGCAGCTAACATATCCCGTGCTTTCAGCAAGTCTGCACGACCTAATATTTCACTGAGGGAACGATAACCCAACCTTGCCAAAATAGTTCGTACTTCCTCAGCAATAAACCAGAAGAAATTAACCACATTTTCTGGCACCCCAGTAAATTTCTTACGCAACTTTTCCTGCTGAGTTGCCACACCAACTGGACAAGTGTTTAGATGACAAATCCTTGCCATAACACAACCTTCAGCAATCATCGCAATGGAACCAAAGCCAAATTCTTCAGCACCCATTAAAGCTGCCATAATTACATCCCAACCTGTTTTGAGACCACCATCTACCCGGAGAGTAACGCGATCGCGCAATTGATTTTCCATCAATACCCGATGTACTTCAGTCAAACCTAATTCCCAGGGACTACCAGCGTGTTTAATCGAACTCAGAGGAGAAGCACCAGTACCACCATCGTGACCAGATATCTGAATCACATCAGCATTTGCTTTAGCTACACCAGCAGCGATCGTACCGATACCAATTTCTGCTACCAACTTCACAGAAACACCAGCATTAGGATTAACTTGGTGGAGGTCAAAAATTAACTGTGCCAAATCCTCAATAGAATAAATGTCATGGTGAGGAGGTGGTGAAATTAAGGTAACCCCTGGTTTAGAACGACGGAGTGTGGCAATGTAGTTGCTAACTTTTTTGCCTGGTAACTGACCGCCTTCTCCTGGTTTTGCCCCCTGAGCAATTTTAATTTCTATCTGTTTGGCACTCATCAGATATTCTGGTGTTACGCCAAACCGACCGGAGGCAACTTGTTTAATTGCAGAAGAAGCAGTGTCACCATTTCTCAATCCCTTGAGATGGGGGAACAAAGTAGACAAACCTTGACCATTAACATCGTCTATTATTTTAAACCTTGTGGGGTCTTCTCCACCTTCACCAGAATTAGATTTACCTCCTATCCGGTTCATAGCGATCGCCAAAGTTTCATGTGCTTCCCGTGACAACGAACCGAGAGACATTCCCCCAGTACAGAAACGTTTCATTATTTCTGCTGCAGGTTCGACTTCCTCTAGAGGTATAGAAGGGGAATAGCTATTAAAATCTAACAAATCTCGCAAAGCTGTTACTGGTCGCTCTTGCAAAGATTTCTTGTAAACTTCGTAGTGGTCATACTCTGTTGTTTCTGGGTGTTTCCCATTGCCGTTGCCATTAGCATTACTAAAAGTAGCAACTGCTTTATGGAGTGCTTTTGCCATTTCGGGACTGTTCATGTGATATTCCCCACTAGGGCGATATTGCACAAACCCGTAATTTTCTAGCTTTTTAATATTCAGTTCTGGGAATGCTCGACTGTGGAAAGAAATCACCTCTTGTGCTAACTCTGCCACCGTTAAACCACCTATTCGAGAAGTAGTTCCCCGGAAACCTAATTCTAATAAATCTCCACCAATACCAATAGCTTCAAAAATCTGCGCTCCGTGGTAAGAAGACAACAAAGAAATTCCCATTTTAGACAGAATTTTCAATAATCCTGCTTCTATTGCTTTGCAATAATGTTTCTGAGCTTCTTCGATGGTGATTTTGTTAATTTTACCTCGTTCCATTTGGTTTTGAACTGTGGAAGTTGACCACCAAGCACGGACAGACTCTAATGCTAAATAAGGATGAACTGCACTTGCTCCATAACCAATTAAACAAGCGAAATGATGCGTACTCCAACACTGAGCTGTTTTTACTACTAAAGATGTTTTCATCCGCAACTGTTCTTTGATCAAGTGATGATGAACTGCACCTACAGCTAACAGAGGCGGAATGTAAGTAAATTCTGCATTTATACCACCATCACATTTGTCAGATAAAATAATAATTTCCTTACCATTCCGAACTGCTGTTGCTGCCCGTTGGCACAAATTATTGACTGCACTTTGCAACCCTCCTGGTCCATCAGCTACGGCAAATAGAGTAGAAAGAGTTTCTGTGGCAAATTCTGAGTTGTAACGAATTTCTTGTAGTTCTTCATCGTTTAATACGGGTGATTCTACTTTTAATAACCGTGCATTTTCAGGAGTAGTTTCTAATAAGTTGCCACGGTTGCCAAGGAGCATATTGAGTGACATTACCATTCCTTCCCGGAGCGGATCAATGGGGGGGTTTGTCACTTGAGCAAACCTTTGTTTAAAATAGTCGTATAGCAAATGAGGGCGTTGGGAAAGCACTGCTAGGGGAATGTCATCACCCATGCAAAATGTTGGTTCTTTGCCCAAATTTGCCATACTGCTAATCACCATATCTAGGTCTTCTAAACTATAGCCATAAGCTGTTTGTAGTTGCAGTAGCGTTTGTGCTTCTAGTTTGGTTTTGGTTCTAAAAGGTTGCTTTGTTATCTGCTTTCTTTGCTTTAACCATTCTCCGTAGGGGTGTTGGGAACTAATACGTTTTTTAATCTCCCAATTTTTCAGAATTTCATTAGTGGCTAAATCTACAGCAATCATTTGTCCCGGTCCGAGGCGACCTTTTTCGACTATTTCTGCCTCCGGTATTTCTACAACTCCTGCTTCAGATGCCACAATTATTAGATCGTTATTTGTAATGCAATAACGTGCTGGTCGCAAACCATTCCGGTCTAGAGCTGCTCCTACCTGTTTACCATCACTAAACACCAATAATGCCGGACCATCCCAAGCTTCCTGCAAACCACTGTAATATTCATAAAAATCAACAATTTCTGGATAATCTACTAGATCCGGCTGATTCCTGTATGCTTCCGGCACCATGATCATTAATGTTTCCAGTGGGGAACGCCCCGAACGTACAATTAATTCCATCACGTTGTCTAGATTTGCCGAATCACTACTGCCAGCATCTACAAAGGGTGTTAATTCATTTAATCGCGCTCCCCAAGTCGATGAACTTAGGCTAGATTCCCGAGCTTTCATCCAGTTAATATTTCCCAACAGAGTGTTAATTTCTCCATTGTGACCAAGCAAACGCATCGGTTGAGCCAGAGGCCATCGAGGCATTGTATTTGTACTGAAGCGTCGGTGGTAAACTGCAAAGGCGCTCTCGTAGGCAGGGTTTTGTAGGTCTGTGTAAAATTCTCCCAGAACAGCAGATCGCACCATTCCTTTATATACAATAGTGCGACTGGAGAAAGAACAAATATAAGCATCTATTCCCCAAATAAAACCCTCTGCTTCTAAAGCACAACCAATATTACGACGTATTAAGTAGAGCGATCGTTCTAAATCATCTCCTTGCAATGTTTCTGAAACTACAATGAGCTGTTCAATCTGTGGTTGATTTGCTCGTGCTTGTTGTCCTAATACTTCTGGTCTGACTGGTACAACTCTCCAACCAACTACTTTTAAACCTTCTTTAGTAATTACTTTTTCAATTATTTGACGTGCCTGTGCTGCCTTCTCTTCTGTTTGGGGTAAAAATATCATTGCCACCCCACAACGTTCAGGATCTAACTCCAAATTTTCAGATAATAATTTCCACGGAATTTGACTCATTAAACCTGCTCCATCTCCTGAGTCTTGGTCAGCACTACAGCCACCACGATGTTCTAAGCAGGTTAGAGCAGGTAAAGCTTTCATCATAATTTCATGACTCTTTTTTCCTGATGGATGAGCAATGAAACCTACCCCACAAGCATCTCGTTCTTCTACTAGCCATCTTTGGCCGCTATAAGTTTCTTTGTTTACTTTGAGATTTATGGGCGCAGAGATTTGTTTATGTTGGGAATCGTTACTGATTTGATTCATGTTTAATTTACTCACATTATTGTCAACTTTAAGTGAGGGTGTTACCCTTGATATAACTGTTCATCTCATCCTATTGCTACTTGCTTGGGATACATACACTACAAAACAAGTCGCATAATTGAGTGAAATTTTAATATTGTTTGAAGGTTGATATAATACTTGGTATAGTATTTCGTTTTTTCCTCATTTTCTTTACAAAGATATAAGATTTTACAAAAATAGCTCGCTATATTATCAACCACGAAAACCTACAAAACCCATGTTTTTGCTATTTTATCAACTATCTTAACTATTGCTTGAAAATAATTATGATACAAAAAATACTCTAAGTTATACTCAACTTATGTATGATGAAACACGCAGCTCACGCTAATTTCTTGTTTGTCGATTAAGTTAAATTTTATAGTGCGATCTTTCCCAATTATGTTTTAACCTAATATCAATATGAGCTTGAATCTTGCTTTCATGTTGATCGCTTATAGCTCATCATTTAGTTAGAATTGTTTTAATTATTATAGTCCAGTGTTTATTAGATCGAGTAGGCTTATATATTTTTTAACTTTTTCACCCTGATAATATTTAGACTTTAGATAAAAAATATTTGCTTATGGACATGCCTCTAAAATTAGGCCTTACTTCTATCATGGTGGCCTTATACATACTCACAGTATAATTTTTTAGGATCGAGTTAATTATGATACTGGAGTCAATAGTATACATAGTGTATAAAGCTCGAAAATATCTATGACTTTTAAACAGCTTAAAAAATCTGAAGCAGAATGAAGCAAAACTTAGTTATGAGGACTATAGGTACTAGACCTCTTTAAGAATTAATCTCAAACCCTTGGCATACCTGGGCAAAAACTAAGTTTTCACCAGATGTCTACTATAAATAGTTTTTGATTTTCTCTAACTCTATATATCTATCTAGATATATGAAGATTTGATGTAGATATTCAAAAAGCTTGAATAGGGGGTGACAGTAATAGGGGTAATTTTGCTATGGTTTATATGGTATCCAATTTGACTCGACCCCTAAGCTATTTGTATTCAGTCTGAACCTCTAAAAATACTAGGTGAGAGAATTGTTTGTATACCAGATTTTAGAGATATAGTCTCTAATAATCTCTGAGTTCAGGAGATTACACATAACCATAAGTATTTTATTTTTTTTGGAGATAGTCAAAAAATGGTACAACAAGTTAAAGAAGTAGCCCAAACTCCTAAATTGTCTATACCTTCTTCCTTAAAAGGACTGGCTACCACCGAACGTCCTTGGGGAACGTTCACAGTTTTAGAAGATGGACTTGGATACAAAATCAAGCGAATAGAAGTCAAACCAGGGCATAGACTTAGTCTACAAATGCACCACCATCGTAGCGAGCATTGGATTGTTGTTTCAGGAACTGCTAAGGTTGTCTGTGGAGACAAAGAAGAAATTCTGCAAAACAATCAATCTACCTATGTACCTCAATGTACTTCTCATCGCTTAGAAAATCCAGGAGTTATTCCTTTAGTATTGATTGAAGTACAAAATGGAGAGTACCTTGGAGAGGATGATATTGTTCGTTTTCAAGATGATTATGCCCGAACAAAGTCCTAATTTTAACTGGTAAGCAAAAAAAAATTTGTGAATGATTAACTTGAGCGAAGCAGCAGTCCAAGAAATTATTCGTCTTAGGTCTAAACATCAAAACCAAAATTCCTTATTTCGTTTGAAGTTTAAATCTGGTGGCTGCTGTAGTTTCTATTACATAATGGAGTTTGACGAACAGTTGGCCAGTAACGACCGAGTTTATGACTGTGGGAAAGTTAAAGTCGTAGTTGACTCTCAACAACTAAACTATCTGAATGGATTAACCTTGGACTATTCTGAGGACCTTATGGGTGGAGGCTTCCGATTTAACAACCCTAATGCTAAAGCTACCTGTGGTTGTGGAAATTCCTTTTCGATTTGATGTTGACAAAAACGTATTACTAACCTATAATAAAAGATTGTTTGTCAAGTTTTTTAGAATAAGTAGGGACAAAGCAAAAAATTAATGTTTTGATAATTTCCCTAAACTTCCTGAAAAATAGGCCGTTGCACCAAAGGTTCCTATGGCGCAACGGTAATTTATTCCTAATAGTTAAAGAGGCTAATTTATAAAGTGGATATTTTTTAAAGGTCAAAGTAATTTACCAAAATATACTTCTTCTTTAACTATTTATCAGCATTTTCCGTACCGGAATGCTCTGCAAACAGCACTTAGCTTTCAGCACGCTAAAAGCTTGGGTTTAAATCTCCGACTTCTTCTGAGCTTGTCGTTTAATTTTAGGAGGGGTCGCGTATCACCTTTGCACAAAGCTGACTGCTAAACGCTGATTAGCTGTTTGCGGATAATTCCGGACTGAAACGCTTTTTACATAAATAATTATTAGGAAAAAAATTGGGAACAAATTTTCTAAGTAAGCTCGCCCAAAAGTATTATATTTTGTAGCGAGGGGATTAAGAAGAATTACAAGAAAAACTGTTACTAATAACTCATGCCAACAATCCAACAACTAATTCGTTCAGCTCGTCAAGAAACTCAGAAGAAAACTAAATCTCCGGCTCTTAAAAGTTGCCCTCAACGTCGTGGAGTATGCACAAGAGTATACACCACTACACCAAAAAAGCCTAACTCAGCTCTCCGTAAGGTGGCTAGGGTACGTCTAACTTCGGGTTTTGAAGTAACTGCCTATATCCCTGGTATTGGTCATAACTTACAAGAGCACTCTGTAGTTATGATTAGAGGTGGTAGGGTTAAAGACCTGCCTGGTGTGAGATATCACATTATTCGTGGCACATTAGATACCGCAGGAGTTAAAGATCGTAAACAAAGTCGTTCTAAGTATGGGGCGAAAAAGCCTAAAGCTTAAGTTAGTAGGTAGAATGCAAAATTCAAGAAAACATTAGGTAAAATTAGTATGTAATAGATATTGAATTTTGTATTTATTAGTCAAATATAAATTATTTAAAGTTTAGTTTATTGGTTGTGATCATATGTCTCGTCGTAGAGTTGTTCAAAGATGTCCTGTTCCTCCAGATGCACAGTACAATAGTCGATTAGTAAGTATGATGGTACGACGTATAATGCGTCACGGTAAAAAATCTTTAGCCTTTAATATCGTCTACGATGCGTTTAAAACTATTGAAGAAAGGACAGATTCAGATCCTTTAGAACTATTTGAAAAAGCAGTCCGGAATGTGACTCCTTTAGTAGAAGTTAAAGCCCGTCGTGTGGGTGGTGCAACATACCAAGTGCCAATGGAAGTCCGCTCAGATCGTGGAACTAGCCTAGCTCTGCGTTGGTTGGTGCAATATTCTAGGTCTAGAGGAGGAAAAACAATGGCCATGAAATTAGCCAATGAGTTAATGGATGCAGCTAACGAAACAGGTAGTGCAGTTCGTAAGCGAGAAGAAACTCACAGAATGGCAGAAGCAAATAAGGCTTTTGCTCACTATCGTTATTAAGAATAATATAACCACTTATGCCTAAAATATAGAATTTTAATCAAGCGTAAAAATCTGAAGCATAGATAAAGGAGGTAACTGTGGGACGTAGTATGCCACTTGAGCGCGTGCGAAATATTGGTATCGCAGCTCATATAGATGCTGGTAAGACAACAACAACAGAAAGAATCCTATTTTATTCCGGTATAGTACATAAAATGGGGGAAGTTCACGATGGGACCGCAGTTACCGACTGGATGGCTCAAGAGCGAGAACGTGGAATTACTATTACTGCGGCTGCTATTAGCACTAAGTGGTTAGACCATCAAATTAATATTATTGATACTCCAGGACACGTAGACTTCACAATAGAAGTAGAACGTTCTATGAGGGTTCTGGATGGAATAATAGCTGTATTCTGCTCAGTAGGAGGAGTACAGCCTCAATCAGAAACTGTCTGGCGTCAAGCTGACCGTTACGAAGTGCCTCGTATGGCCTTTGTCAATAAGATGGACAGGACAGGGGCTAACTTCTTCAAGGTATACGAGCAAATTCGCGATCGCCTCCGAGCTAATGCAGTTCCAGTCCAAATTCCTATCGGTAGTGAAAATGAATTTAGGGGAATTGTAGATTTGGTGGGGATGAAAGCTTTTATCTACACCAATGACCTCGGAACAGATATTCAAAAAACGGAAATTCCAGCAGAAGTAGAAGAGTTAGCTCAAGAATATCGTCTTAAGTTAGTTGAGTCAGTAGCGGAAACTGATGATGCTCTGACAGAAAAGTACCTTGAAGGAGAGGAGTTTACAGAAGAGGAAATTCGTAAAGCTCTACGTCAAGCCACTATTAAAGGTACAGTTGTACCAATGTTATGTGGTTCAGCTTTCAAAAATAAAGGTGTTCAACTTCTACTTGATGCAGTAGTAGATTATTTGCCCGCTCCAACAGAAGTCCCAGAAATTGAAGGAACATTGCCAAATGGCGAACTAGATACAAGACCTTCAGATGATGAAGCTCCTCTAGCAGCTCTGGCATTCAAAATTATGTCAGACCCTTATGGTCGTCTCACTTTTTTACGGGTATATTCTGGAGTCCTTTCTAAAGGTAGTTATATCCTCAACTCTACTAAAGATAAGAAAGAAAGAATTTCTCGTCTAATTGTTCTAAAAGCTGATGAAAAAATAGATGTAGATGAACTGCGGGCAGGAGATTTGGGGGCAGTTGTAGGTATGAAACATACCTTGACAGGTGATACTGTTTGTGATAAGGATAATCCAATTATTCTAGAGTCTCTCTATGTTCCTGAGCCGGTTATATCTGTGGCCGTGGAACCCAAAACTAAACAAGATATGGAGAAACTATCTCAGGCACTTCAGGCTCTTTCAGACGAAGACCCTACATTCCGAGTGAGTATTAATCCAGAAACTAACCAAACAGTAATTGCTGGGATGGGAGAGCTTCACCTGGAAATTTTGGTAGACCGGATGCTTCGGGAATATAAGGTGGAAGCTAATGTGGGTAAACCACAGGTGGCTTACCGAGAGACTATTCGCCAACGGGTTGAGGCCGAAGGTAAATTTATCCGTCAAAGTGGTGGTAAAGGTCAGTATGGCCATGTTGTCATAGAACTTGAACCAGGAGAGCTAGGTAGTGGTTTTGAGTTTGTCTCCAAGATTGTTGGAGGAACGGTACCTAAAGAATTTATTAGTCCAGCAGAACAAGGAATGAAAGAGGCTTGTGAAGCTGGAATTTTGGCTGGTTATCCATTAATAGATGTTAAGGCTACTCTGGTGAATGGATCTTACCATGATGTGGATTCTTCGGAAATGGCTTTTAAAATTGCTGGTTCTATGGCAATTAAGGAAGGTGTTACTGAGGCTTTACCTGTGTTATTAGAGCCAAAGATGAAAATTGAGATAGAAGTACCTGAAGAATATATTGGTAATATTATCGGAGACCTTAACTCTAGAAGAGGACAAATAGAGGGGCAAGGAGTAGAATCAGGTATGGCTAAAGTAACAGCAAAAGTTCCTTTAGCAGAAATGTTTGGTTATGCTACTGACATGAGGTCAAAAACTCAAGGTCGTGGTATCTTTTCAATGGAATTTAGTCACTATGAGGAAGTGCCTCGTAATGTGGCAGAGACTATCATTGCTAAGACCAAAGGATATGTCTAGCAATTCTGGAATTTATTTAGTTCTTAGATTAAAGTTTTAGTTTTGGATTGAATAATGTGAAAATAAAAGAACTGACTGCTAAATGAAAACTGACAATTGACTAAAAAAAATAGGCGATTGAAAGAAACGGCCAACAAAGATTAGTGAAACGGCTCGGCAGAGTTGTCAAAATTTATCTATTATGAATCAGTGCATCCGTTTCCTCATGCAAGGGAGGCGGAATTAACAACGGAAAAAAAAGGAACAAGTAATTAATGGCACGCGCAAAATTTGAAAGAAACAAACCTCACGTCAATATTGGTACTATTGGACACGTTGACCATGGCAAGACAACCTTGACTGCGGCAATTACAATGAGTCTAGCAGCGCAAGGAAAAGCTAAGGCTAGGAATTATGCTGATATTGATGCAGCTCCAGAAGAGAAAGCACGGGGTATCACAATTAATACTGCTCATGTAGAGTACGAAACAGAAGGACGGCACTATGCTCATGTTGATTGTCCTGGACACGCTGACTATGTAAAAAATATGATTACAGGTGCAGCTCAAATGGACGGTGCAATTCTGGTAGTTTCTGCTGCTGATGGTCCAATGCCCCAGACTCGCGAGCATATTCTATTGGCGAAGCAGGTAGGGGTTCCTAATATAGTTGTTTTCCTCAACAAGCAAGATATGGTGGACGATGAGGAACTTTTGGAACTGGTGGAACTGGAAGTTCGAGAACTTCTAAGTGACTATCAATTTGATGGTGATAATATTCCCATAGTTGCCGGCTCTGCTTTACAAGCAGTAGAAGCACTTACGGCCAACCCAAATATAGGAAAGGGTGAAAATGAGTGGGTAGATAAAATTCTCGCTCTTATGGATGAAGTAGACACATCTATTCCAACACCAGAACGTGATGTTGATAAGCCATTCCTGATGGCAGTTGAAGACGTATTTTCCATTACTGGTCGTGGTACTGTAGCTACAGGACGGATTGAGCGTGGTAAGGTTAAAGTCGGTGAAACTGTGGAATTGGTAGGTATCAAAGACACTCGTAATACCACAGTTACAGGTGTGGAAATGTTCCAGAAAATTCTGGACGAAGGAATGGCTGGTGATAATGTGGGATTACTACTACGTGGTATGCAGAAAGATGATATTCAACGTGGTATGGTATTGGCCAAACCAGGTTCTATCACTCCCCACAAAAAATTTGAATCTGAAGTTTATGTTCTCAAAAAGGAAGAAGGAGGTCGTCATACACCTTTCTTCCCTAACTATCGTCCTCAATTTTACATCCGGACAACAGATGTGACTGGTGCTATTGAGTCTTTTACTGCTGATGATGGTAGTGCGGCAGAAATGGTAATGCCTGGTGACCGGATTAAAATGATGGTTCAACTAATCAACCCAGTGGCAATTGAACAAGGTATGCGTTTTGCCATTCGTGAAGGTGGGAGAACTATTGGCGCTGGTGTTGTTTCTAAGATTATAGAGTAGGACAACTTCCTCAAAGATTAAGTGGCAGAAAAGTACATACATAACTTATTGATATTTGCTTTTCTGCTGCTTATTGATGAAGGTTAATTTTGATCAAAATAATAATTTTTTTGGAGGGTTACTTAAAATCTCCTTTACAAAAGCAACTTCTAACTTCAGAAAAAGGGGGTTGCTCAAAGTCCGAGTTGCAAAAATAACTACTGACTACTGACTTCATTAAAATCTGAACCTAGAAAATTAAAGAAGATAAATGGCCACAATTCAACAGCAAAAAATTCGGATTCGCCTCAAGGCATTTGACCGTCGTTTACTTGATACATCTTGTGAAAAAATTGTAGATACGGCAAATAGAACGGGAGCTACAGCTATTGGGCCAATACCATTGCCCACAAAACGACGCATTTACTGTCTACTGCGATCGCCCCACGTTGATAAAGATTCACGAGAACACTTTGAAACTAGGACACACCGTAGAATTATAGATATTTATCAACCTTCATCAAAAACAATTGATGCGCTGATGAAACTTGATTTACCAGCAGGTGTAGATATTGAAGTGAAGTTATAGCAAAATTAGTCCATGGGTAGTTGCTAGTCTAGAATTATTGAATGTACCCATGGCCTACAGTTATCCCTCGGACTTATATTAATGTACTTTGGTGAATAAGAATTCTGAGACACTACAATTTTTTGTGTTTGATGCTCAAAAATACAAATTTTTTACCAAAACTTCAAATTATCTTGATATTTATAGCAAGGAAGATTTGGTGTTTGGCATAGACTGCTGATGAACAGTAATACAGAGAAATGCTTTTCCTACTGTTCCCTGTTCCCTGCTATATGTAAAAATTCCCAAAAATCAAAAATATTAAGCCTATAGATATCTAAAGAATAGAAAAATCAGCTAAGGTATAAGAAGTATTAAGAAGCAAAACTTTATTTTAATGATGAAAGATGGCATCCTCTTCTGTAGCTGTTCGAGAACTTCCCCTATTTCCACTACCAGAAGTAGTATTATTTCCAGGTAGACCTCTACCACTACACATCTTTGAATTTCGCTATAGAATTATGATGAATACAGTTCTAGAAAGCGATAGTAGATTTGGTGTTTTGATGTGGGATTCTACTCAAGACCGACTTGTGGCCACTGGATGTTGCGCTAAGATTGAGAACTACCAACGCTTACCTGACGATCGGATGAAGGTTTTGACAGTAGGTGAGCAGAGATTTAGAGTTTTAGACACAATTAGAGAGAAACCTTATCTAGTTGGTTTGGTTGAGTGGATAGAAGATGATTCTTCAGAAAATACTCTTGGAGAGTTATCAAATCAAGTTGAAGCTTTGCTAAAAGATGTAGTTCATCTTTCAGGTAAACTTATGGACCAGAGTATAGAATTACCAACTGATATTCCTAGTTTACCAAAAGAATTGTCATATTGGGTAGCTAGCAATCTTTATGGGGTAGCAACTGAACAGCAAGCTCTTTTGGAGATGCAAGATACTGCTACTAGATTGGAAAGAGAAGTAGAAATTCTCACATCTACTCGCAATCATCTTGCAGCTAGAACTGTTCTGAAAGATACTTTAAAATAAACTTTAGCAATGAATGATGTATAAATTCAAGGCTTTTGTTTAGAGAAAGTTATCTCCAGGTTGGTTGAATACCCGCGCTCTCCTTATCAGGTAGGGTCGGGATGTTTGCTTCCGCATCCCTAAGGAAAAACCAATTAATCTTGTGCTTTTAGCAATAGTGTGTTATTATAGGTAAGTATGCAGGGCTAGCGGTTTCAGTATGTTGAGTAACCTTAAAACCGGAAAGAGGTAAAAGCCTTGGAAGTAGGTGTATTGTTAGTGTAGCTCCTCTGTCAAGAGGCAGCAGAAAGCCCTAATCAGCAATGGTTTAAATCTCGCGTTGTCGCAGGGGCGGAATGTCGGGATAATCTCAATAATAGAATATATAGCTCAATAATTGGTAGTGGGAATTAGGAAGCTACTTAATTGTACTTTCTGACTCACTTCCTAAATATTATTTTCCCATAAGCTTTGTGACAAGGTCATCAAGTACTTTTTGAGTAAACTAAGCAGCTAGTAAACTCCTCTCTTCTGACTTTACCCAGTTGCTATAGTCTAATAATAATTTATTCATCAATCCTTGCTTCATTTTGAGTAAGATACTACCTAATAAGTTATTACCTGTGGATAGCAAAATTGATTTGGGTATTTTGTTGAAAGGAGCAGGCAAAAATATTTTTAAGGCCAACTCTGCTTTTCCCTCTAGAATAGTTTTCTTCTGAATTTTGGTAGGCTGCATTGTACCATTGAGATTCAATTGAAAATGTTCATTAATCATTTCAATTCCTTTAAGTTCACAACTAACAGACTTTAATTGGACTACTCCTTCAGAGGTTGTTAAAATTTTCATGTCGATAATTGGTTCAATTTTCAACATAAAGAATTTGAGAGGGTTCATTTTCAAACGATATGTATCGTTAGTTAATTTTTCTATACAATTAGGGTTTGCTAGGACTTCTACAATACGTTGTGGTTGACTTAAATAACTGTTAATACTTATAGACTGCTCTGGAACGGGTATATTGACGGATTGAGATGCAAAAAAATTATTATACATAGTAGCTAGTAAAATTAAGTAATTTTTATTAAAACTATTAATTACCTTATATTAGAAGATATTAAATTTTGTAACAACTTCCGTCAAGCTGGAGTGGAGAGAACTAAATACTGCTAGGTTAAATTGCTTGACTACCAGCAGATAAAACAGAACCTTGTTGACTATTAGCTAATACCTCAGTTTCATTACAGGCCCATTGATGATAATCAGCTAATAGTTGATGGGTCAATCTTTGCTTAATTGTCATTAATACACTTTTAAGTAAACCATTACCAGTTGTTTCTAAAACTGGTAGAGGTGTTAACCATAATGGAGGAGGTAATTCTACCTTAACTTCTAAATCTGCTTTGCCTTTGAGATGAGTAACTCCTTTAATTTGGTAGTTTTGGAGAATACCAACTAGATTGAGGGCAAAACGCTGATTAATATATTCTACGCCACGAATTTCACAACCCTCTGACTTTAAGTAAATTGTGCCATTAGCGCTCGCCCAAACCCGTATATCTACAGTTGGTTGAATAGTTAACATCATAAAGTGTAGTGGACGCATTTTGAGGCGAAAGCTATCTTTGTCTAATTGCTCCAATCTTGTTGGATCTACCAAAGCATTTACTAGGCGTTTCGGTTGACGAAGATAGTGATGAATAGGAACTTGTTGCTCAACTACGGGAATATCTACTGATTGGGATGCGGTGAATCTAGTAATCATTATTTGTATATCTGTATAAAAATCAATACTTTAATACCTAAAGTTTATAAAATCTTCACATTTATTAATGTGACTTGGATCATACTGAAGTCTTCACTCAAATTTACTCATTAACCAGGAGGGGATTTAGGTAAAATTGAGTAATTCTAGTAATCATAATGGTTGATGGATGAGAACTAATTGAAGAAATATAACGTAATTTTACGAAGTGTAACTTATTCAATTTTATAGAAATTGGGCTTAACTAGCTATCAGCATTTTCCGTACCGGAATGCTCTGCAAACAACAATCAGCTTTCAGCGCGCTAAAAGCTCGGGTTTAAATCCCCGAATTTCTATAAGTCGTTTAATTTGAGGAGGGGTCGCGTATCCCCTTTCCGTTCCGGAATGCTCCGCAAACGCGCAGCTGACTGCTAAACGCTGAAATGCTGTTTGCGGAGCATGACCTGAGGAAACGCTTTTTAATCTAAAATCTAAAATAAAATGGAGATTTTATGACCATATCAATTGCACATCTTGGCCCTGCTGGCACCAATGCCGAGACAGCAGCAGTGGCATTTACTAATAAACTGAGTCAGCTTGGTCAAAAATCTTTTCTGTGTCCATATCCTAGTATTGCTCAAACTTTATGGGCAGTTTCTCAAGGGGAAGTTAATTTGGCAGTTGTACCTGTAGAAAATTCTATTGAAGGGAGTGTTACTGTTACTCTGGATACACTTTGGCAATTGGACTCTTTAGAGATTCAAACAGCATTAGTATTGCCTATTTCTCATGGATTAATATCATTAGCTGATAGTTTTGAGGAGATTAAAACAGTTTATTCTCATCCACAAGCTTTAGCTCAATGTCAAGGTTGGTTAGAAAAATTTTTGCCACAAATACAGCAAATTCCAGATAATTCTACTACAGAAGCATTGCGACATTTAGGTAAGGATCGGAGTGCTGCAGCGATCGCTTCTCAAAGAGCGGCTCAACTTTATAAATTACCTATATTAGCTTATCCAATTAATGATTATCCTGACAATTGTACTCGCTTTTGGGTATTGAAAAAAGGATGTACAGAAATAGAAAATTCTGATTTAAAATTAATAATTAATAGGATAAATCAACCGGAAAATTCTATCTTTATTTCTCTAGGTTTCAGTGTGCCTGCAAATGTGCCAGGAGCTTTAGTGAAGCCTTTGGAAGTATTTGCTAAAAGGGGAATTAATATGAGTAGAATAGAGTCTCGTCCTACGAAGCGATCGCTAGGGGATTATTTATTTTTTATTGATATAGAAGTTAAGAATAATGATGATTTTATTGAGGTAGCAATAGAGGAATTGAAAACCTATACGGAAACCCTAAAAATATTTGGCAGTTATACGATTATGGCACTCAATTAAAAGATATCGTCATTGGCACATTGCCGATAAAATACCAGTTTTTTTACTGCAAATATCTTGTTTTCAAAGATGGTTAATATAATAGATTATTCCAATCTGATAAATCTAAATTTTGTATTCAGTCTAGATCATATTAAGTCTGTTTAATTAACAATGAAATACCATTTTTTATTTATGCTAATGGAATGACGGTTTTTAAAGAGTGCATTAGGTTTTTGAGTTTAATTTTTACTCTGGCAAGGTTTGAGCATTTTTTCCAAAGCAACATTTAAGAGTGGTCAATCCGCTAGTACAAGTATTACTACTATTCCTTTGTTTGCGATGTTATAAGTATTTAACTGAAAATTATATAATGCCAATTATCAATAATTTTGCGAGATTTATATTTGATATTTTACTATTAGTTATTTGACATGATTTTAGTATTTAACTAGCTGTCAGTTATCTGCTTTGATTGAAATTATCGGCTTGTAGAAACTGGGTAATTTAATACCAATTACCAACAGTAATGCTATATTTAGGCAAAACTTCAGTTATTAAGTAATTAACACAGGTAGAATAACCTTTTTGTTAATTAGCAGCCCAGTTAATGTGAATTATTATTATGTTTAATTCTCCCCCTATTCCCCTCCTGGGAGGCGTTAGGGGTGGGTCCCCTACTCCCCGGCTCAAGAAAATATAGAAAAGTTTTTGATAAATGGTACAAGAGGTGTTAAAATAAACTTTTAAATTGCATTTATCTTAGTTTTATTATAAATATAAGCCGTTTACGGAGCATAATTTGAGGAAGTACTGATTGCCGAATTGCTATTTGCAGAGAATTCCGTTAGGAAATGCTTGGGAATAATTTTTGTGATTTTGATAGGAATTTTTACTACTTGCCAAAGATAGCATTACTTTTCATAAATCAATACCAAGCGTGAAAAAAGAATGTTTAGAATAATAAGAGAACTTAAAATATTATCCTTCAAATGTCTCTTCAATTATAGCAGTCGCCAAGTCGCTTAGGACATAAAGGAGAAACATAGCGTTGGCGGAGCAAGTGTGGCAGCTATATCGCCTCTATGAAATGGTCTAATAATTTTATATTTTTCTCTATCCTAACTGCCCTGGTAATTGCTATAAAAAGGGATATTCACACTAATTAATGATATTTAAGTTATTGATTATGACCAAAAAAATCAGGTATCAAGCCTGCCCTTTTAAGGAGATAAAACAGAAAATCATGCATCCCAGATTTGAGGAAATATTGATTGCTGAATTGCTGTTTGCAGAGCATTCCGTCAGGAAACATTTAGGAATAATTTTTGTAATTTTGATAGTAATTTTTACCATTTGTCAAGGGTAGCATTACTTTTGACAAATGGTCTTATACCAAGCATGAAAAAAGAATGTTTAAAATAATAACGGGACTTAAAAGATTATCCTTCAAATGTCTCTTTGATTAAACAGAGATACTCAGACTAATAAATGATATTTAAGTTATTGATTCTAACTCCTGACTACTGACTCCTGACTCCTAATAAAAAGCTTAATCATTTGTCTCAAACATTTATCAAATTGGTATAACTTATTAAATGATATTTTGCAGAATAATAAGAAGACGTTGAATTTGTTTTTCCCAAGTCAAATCTTGCATAAAACTAACAGCAGTTTTACTCCGAAGTTGAGCATCTTCTCGATCAAAATAAACCTTTTCTAACATTTCTACTACTTCTTCAACATCAGATTCTCCCCAACCATCTACACCTGGAAACTGTGGGGTAGGTTTGACAGATTTTTGATTATATAAGGGATAACAATGAGAGTTATTAATAATATCTAAATGCCCAGTATTAGCAGAAATAATTGTTGGGATACCACAGGCAAGACTTTCCATCGCTACAAGATTTGTACCGCCTTCGCAGCGATTTGTAAATACAGCCACATCAGCTTCTCGTAATATTTGTCCTACCATATAGTTAGGAATCGGACCAACATCAATAACTGCATTGCTAGGAATGTCATTTTCTAATAACCATTCAGTAATTTGTAAACGTTTATTTTGACTAATTTTCGGTAATCCTACAACATTTCCAGTTTGTTCAATTCCTACCATAAACTGAGGCCAAAAATTATGCCAAGCTGTAATTAATAGTGCTTCAGGATAACGTCTTTGGAAGATTTTAAAAGCTGCTATGACAATATCTTGACCTTTGCGATATTCTAGCTTTCCACCAGAAAAAACAACAAAGCGATCGCCAAAAATATTAGATTTAGGTGCGGGATGAAAAATTGTTTGGTCAATGCCTTGTAAAACTTTTTGTATAGGTTTGATACTATTGTTTTCTAGAATTTTGGTATTCCAGGTAGATCCGGTAATAATCAAATCATAAGCTTTGGAGCGATTAATTTGTTCGGAAGTAAATTTAGTATTTTCTGAGAAAATAATTCCAATGTTTTGGGTTCCTACAATATTATTACTTACAGAAAAATTACTACCTAAAGCTTGTAAGGTTGGTAAGTTGAGATTAATTTTTTTGCCTCGGTGATTTTTGAGTTGATTTTGCAAATTTTTCTGAGCATCAAAAGCTGGATTTAGTAAAGCTTGATGTAGGGGATTTAATATTCCAGGTTGAATAGAAGGAGGGATTAATAATAAAGGTTCATATCTGGGATTTTGAAGTAGTTGGAGAGTAAGATTAATACCATAAATACCCCAACCAGTCATCGGATTTAATGGCCAGCCAATAGTAATTATTTTCATTATTTCAGAAATTGAATTTTTGAGATTATTAGATTTTTTGGTATTACTATTAAGAGTTAAAACGACAGTTTGAGGATGTGAAATTTTTTCACCAGTTACTAGAGTAGATAAAGTCTGAGATATTTGGGTACAAACTTCTTGCCAATTATCGGATTTACTCTGACGAAATAACCTCATTGTTGGATACCAAGGACTATCTTCGCGGTCTGTCAACCAGCGCCAGTCAGACACAAAAGGTAATAAAATCCAAACTGGTTTACCTAATGCTCCTGCCAAGTGAGCAATAACTGTATCTATTGTAATTACTAAATCTAATTGTTTTATTGCTGCTGCTGTATCAGCTAAATTCT